>NZ_JBFLKT010000167.1:0-16981 GCF_040883305.1 Lutibacter sp. | reverse complement strand
ACTAAACGTTCTGCTCTTCTACAGATACAACGGGCTATATGACAAAATGACACGGTTGTATGTCCGCCTGGTAATACAAAATTTGTCATAGGAGGAAGGTTTTCATTCATATTATCCATTTCAACCTCTAATAACTCTATAGACTTTATATCAATTTTATTAATATTAAGGCGTTCTTTACCACTTTTTAAAACTTTTTTTTCTGGAGGAGTGGCTAACATTGCTCCCAAAGTAAACAATTCGCTTTGAATTTTTATGAGCACATGGGATGTATATTCATCAATTTTTTGATCACGAATAAGACCAATATAAGAGTTTAATTCATCAACAGTACCATAAGATTCTATGCGCAAATGGTATTTTGGAACTCTTGTACCACCAAATAATGATGTTTTTCCTTTATCTCCAGTTTTTGTATATATTTTCATGATGTTATTTTAATAGTTAAAAGTTGCAAAGATACAAAGTTTTGTTGGTATTTGGCATCAGGTATTGGGTATGAAGTAGCTTGTAATTGAAGAATTTTCACATCTCAAGAAAAGCGTCTCACGAAAAACTTCTCAATTCTCACGCCTTTTTTCTCGGGCTTTTTGTCTTTCAAGTTTTTTAAAATAACCTCTAAAGAAAAAATTATGTTTTAAAGCTTCTAAGTTTTCATTTAACAGGATACTTCCATCTTTAATATTCTTGGTTGTTTCATCAATATTTTTTACGAGAAGGGTATCATTTACCAAATAATTTAATGCGCCATCTCCATTTTTTATATTTAAAACTAACTCATTTATAGAAGTAATCACAGAATCAATTTCACTACTAGTGGTATTTAAATTGTGTATTATAGATTTCATTTCAGTAGCGGCTATTGAATCACTTAATAGCACAGCTGCTAGGCTTTTATCGTAATTTACTGCTTTTATAATTTTATTAAATTCGTTAAGAGATTTTGAAGCACTTTTACTGGCAGTTTGTATGTTAGCAATGGTATTTTTTAAACCCATTGCTACTGTAGAATCGTTAATTAACATCCCTAAAGTTCCTTTTCCAGTTTTTATTGAAGTTGTAATTTTTAGCAAATCGGAGGTAAGTAAAGACATATTATCATTTGTAGTATTTAATGTCTCCAACATATCATTTGTAGATATTTTACTATAAGATTTTATGGTGTCTCCTGGTTTAAGTGGCGGTGCATTTTCTTTTTTAGGAGCAATATTTATTACCATACTACCAACCAAACCATCTGAACTAATACCTGCTACTGCATTATTTTTAATATGTTTTAAAAATTTATCCTCAATAATCATATCAACACAAATAGTAGTATCATTTATCATATTTATAGTTTTTACAGTACCTACATTTATACCAGAATAGCGAACATTATTACCTAATATTAGACCATTAACATTGTTAAAAACAGCACTAATTCTAAATGTTTTACCAAACAAATTTTGCCTATTTCCAATATAATAAAGTGCTATAATTAAAAAAAGTGTACTAAGAATTATAAACAACCCTAATCTTATTTTTTGTGAATTTGATTTTTTCATATTATTGCTATTTAAAAAATTCTTGTACTTTTTTGTCTTTAGAAGCAGCGAGTTTAGTGTAAGTACCTTCGATATAATTGATGCCATCAATTAATAAAATCATTCTGTTAGAAATAACTCTGGCACAATCCATATCGTGTGTAATTATTAAGGATGATGTTTTAAACTTTTGTTGAATTCCTATCATTAATTGTATAATTTCTTTTGCTGTTATTGGGTCCAAACCAGTTGTTGGCTCGTCGTAAATAATAATTTTAGGTCGCAAAATAATGGCCCTTGCAAGTGCAATTCTTCTTTTCATTCCTCCAGAAAGTTCTTCAGGCATTAAATCAATAGCGTTTTTTAGTCCAACACTTTCCAACGCTTCCAGTACTAATTGTTCGCTTTTATTGGCATATTCTGGAAACTTTCTTAAAGGGAATTCCAAATTTTCTCGAACAGTCATAGAATCATAGAGTGCACTTCCTTGAAATAAAAAACCAATTTGTGTTCGTAAATTATTAAATTCTTTTTGAGATAAGGTGGTAATATCTTTTCCCATAATTTCAATAGTTCCAGCATCTGCTTGCATTAAGCCTACAACACATTTTATCATAACAGATTTTCCAGAACCAGATTTCCCCATTAAAACAAGGTTTTCGGCTTCATATAAATTCATTGAAAAGCCATTTAATACATGGTTATCTCCAAAACTTTTTTTTAAGTCTGTAATTTTTAAAATTGGCGTTATGTTTTCTTGTTTTTTCATTGTTAAATTTCAAAGAAAATATCAGAAATAAACACTGCAATAAAATCTAATATAAATAGCAACATGGAGGCATAAACTACTGCTGTATTTGATGCTTCACCAACACCTACAGTGCCTTTTTTACAGTAGTAACCTTTAAAGCAACCAACCAATCCAATAGCAAACCCAAAAAAAAATGTTTTAATAGTTGCAGGTATTATATCGGAGAATTTGAGGGCATTAAATACTTTATTAAAATAGAGTTGAAAAGATACATCTCCTTTTAAATTTTCGATAAGTGCAGAACCAAATAAGGCAATTGTATCACCAAAAATTACAAGAAGTGGCAGTGTTAATGTAACAGCTAATATACGTGTAACAACTAAAAATTTAAACGGATTGGTACCTGATACTTCCATGGCATCAATTTGTTCTGTTACGCGCATTGAACCTAATTCTGCTCCAATACCAGAACTCAGTTTACCAGCACAAATTAACGCAATTATTACAGGACCAAGTTCACGTACAATTGAAATACTTACCATTGAAGGCATCCAAGATGCTGCTCCAAATTCCATTAATGTTGGTCTAGATTGCAGCGTAAAAACCAAGCCTAAAATAAAGCCAGTAATACCAACCAAAAGTAGTGATTGGTTTCCCATTTTGTAGCTTTGTAATAAAAGTTCTTTAAATTCAAACGGTTTTGTAAAAACTTCTTTAAAAAAACGTTTGGCAAAATAAGCAAGTTCACCAATTTCTAGTAAAAAATCTTTTGTTTTTTGTACTATTTTATGTGAAATTGACATAAATGAAGTATTTATCACTTATCAAATATAGAATGCTTTATCATTTATTAAAATGATATTCCTCAATTTTTAGTTATCAAAAATTACTAGATAATGATATTCGTTATATAAAATCAATTTCTTTTAAACTAATTTTCATAAAGGTTAAAAGTTGATTTTTAAGAATATTTAGATGATTCCTACAAAGCTAATTTTGAAAAATGTTATTGTATTTTTATTGTTTTCTACCCTTTTTTTTAATTTCAGAAATATAACTAGTATTTGGTTTGAAGTTACTGAAGAGCCTAAAGTTTTAAAAACTTTAAAATCTATAATACTACAAAAAAATGTAAAGATTAAAAATTACTTCAATTATTTAGATTCAGTTGTAAAAAGCATAAATGAAACCGAAAGTTATAATTTAACAGAACATTTATTTGTACGCTTTAATCCTTGGATAATCGATTCTTTAGCTGCTACAGATTATTATAGTATGATTGAAAAAGATTCGTTTGTTTACAATCAAAAAGAAATGATTGTCTTAAAAACAGGAGATCAATTATTAGTCCCGGATTCAACTGCCATAGACTCACTTTTAACCATTTTTAATAGTACATTTTTAGATATTAATATTCCAGAATATAAACTTCGTGTTTGTATGGATTCAGTTATTTTATACGATTTTCCTGTTAGAGTTGGACGCAACGAAAAAAAATATTTAAGAATGGGTGATAGGGTAACAGATTTAAAAACTAAAACAGGAATGGGTACTATTGTAAATCATGTTAAAGATCCTGATTATTACAACCCGGCAACTGGACGTCAATATTTTTTAACACGAAGAGATGATGATAAGCTCACCAAATTACCTCAAATTCCTTGGATTGAAACTGAGATTAATGGTGTTAGGAATGGACAATTAATTCATCCAACTACAAATCCAAATACATTAAGTAAGGCGTATTCAAATGGGTGTATTGGAACCAAAGAAGGCGATGCTTGGATTATATATTACTATGCGCCAATTAATGCAAAAGTTGTAATTAGATACGATTTAAGTGTTGTAAATAATATAGGAGATACAATTCACTTTAAAAATATTTATGGATATAAAATTAAATAATGAAGTTTTAAAGTCTGCAATCATTTTTTTGGTTTTCCCTTTTCCATACGAATCTAGCGAACAGATCTGTTAATCAGGTAGTTTGTAATTTGAAACCAGATACTTGACACGTAATACTTGTATTAAATAAGTTCCTCTTTTTCAAGAGATTTTAAAATTTTACGAACACATTTTTTAACTGTTTCACTTATTTTTTGAGGGTCTACAATATCATAATTTCCTATCCAAACCAGTGTTTTTTCATTTTTACTTGTTAGGTTATATAACGAAACTTCTAAATGATACACGTTGTATTTAATAAAATAATCTCTGTTGTAATAAATATCTTGATTTAAGAAATAGTAGTTTTCAAATCCAAAGAAAGAATCGTCAATTTTAAATATTGCACCATCAAATGGTGTTTTTTCATCAAAACCTTTAATAGCTGCCATAATTATTGCATCAAAACCTAAATTTCTTAAATATTTTACTTCTTTTTCTATTGCAATTTCTTCTTGTTTATTAGCACTAAATGCAGGACTTAAGACTTCTGAAGCTTCAAAAGCTTCTATATTTCTTTTGTTGAGTGCTTTTTTTAATTCACGCTCGTAAATAGTTTTAGCTTCTAAACTTGGAGTAACACCAAGTATTAGTATTTTATTTGGATGGTAGTTTTGATATTGCTCATTTTTATAACTATGTGTGGTTTTTGCAGTATGGCAACTTACACATAAAAAGAGGAAGATAATGTAACCGTATTTAACCATTTTAATACTGTAAAAAGTGATACTAAAAATTTGGCTATCTCAAAAAAGTAAATTGATTTCATAGTTAAATTGGCCTGTCGAAATTGATTTTTTATATATCAACAGGCCAATTTAACAAGTAATTAATAGTTATTTTAATTTATAAAAAATTTCCTTCAGCATCTGTTTTTACTCTAATACGTTTATCATCATTTTCTAAAGTAATTTTGTATTTTTTAGTAACTCCTTTATTATCATGATAAGAAACTAAATACACATCTTTTTTAAATATCCAGTTAGGATATTGTTTTGCAACCGATTCTATAACAGCTCTTGGTAAGGCTACATCTTTAAATTTTTCTACAGTATGTAATATATTACCATCTCTATCATAAGCAGCAAGAATATGACCATCAGGAATGTAAAAATCTACAGAATACGTATCGAAATCATCACGATAAAACTCTGCATTCTTTAAATCGAAACTGGCAACTTTTTGTTCTAATAAAGTTACAGGTATAGAAGCATTTTCTAATCCTACTTTATTTAAATACTTATAATTTGTTGCTGAAATCACAACTTCAGATAATTTTTCAGTTTTTATCTGAGCAAAAGATTGGATGGCAAATCCAACAAGTAATAAACCAATAATTATTTTTTTCATAATTCTATTTATTTTAATTAATAAATAAGTATAATAACATATACTCTAAGTTTTATTATTCTAAAATTATGTAACCTAAATTGTTTTTAAAATGATACTAATCAATTAGCAAATTGATAATTATTAGGTTTTGAAAGTAAATGAATTGATAATTATGTTAGATTTAATTTGCGAGCAATAGCAAATACAAAAAAACGATACAAAATAATAGTTGAAGTTTATAACTATTTTAGGATAACTAAATTTATCTAAGTTAAAGCGTCAATAATTATTTTACTAATTGTTTTTGCCTTATTTAAAATCATTATATGAGTTCCTTTTTCAATTGGAATACAGTTTTTTATATGTTTAATTGGAAATATATGGTCATCATCTCCCTGAATATGTAATACGTTTTCCAAGCTTTTTTCTTGTTTCCAATTTAGCACATTATAAATAGCCCAATCTAAATACTTGGCATCTCTAACGGAGAGATATTCTTTGTATAATTTTACTCTTTTTTTAGCGAAATCTCCAAAAGCATAGGAAGAAAAATCTTCTAAATTTTTAATTGATTTTGAAGGGAATAATTTATATGCTTTTGTTTTTTGAATTAGTTTTAGGCGATTTGGTAATTCGTGTTTGTTTTTAAGACTAGAAATTAAAATTATTTTTTTAACCTGTAAATGTTTGCTCATTTCTTGCACAATAATACCACCAAAAGAAACTCCGACTAAAACAGGGTTTTCTTCTGTAACTAAAGCTGCCATTCTTTTTGCATAATCTTCAATTTTTTCTTTTTCAGAAAGTGGTAGCAACCATTCTAAAAAATGCAATTTAAACCTGTCTTCTGGAAATTTTAAGTATTCAAATATTTTTGAACTTGCAGCCAATCCAGGCACAAAATAAATATGAATTTTTTTTTCATTCATAATAGTCATTAGTTTTGAAGCATTCCTAATATAATAGGTTTTAAACCGCTAAAGAAAAATTCAACTGCAATAACCATCACAATTAATCCCATTAAGCGCATCATTACTTTATTTCCAGTTTCACCTAAAAATCCAATAATTTTACTTCCACCAACATATATTAAATAGGTTAGAATTAATACAACCGCTATAATTGAAACTAATAATATTTTTTGAGGAACTGTAACAGCATCTTCCATTAATACAATGGCATTTGTTATTGCCCCAGGACCGCAAATCATAGGTATGGCTAATGGAGTTATTGAAATATCGTCAACGTAGGCGTCAATTTTATTTTCGTCATCTGTATGTTTCATATGTGCTAAACGTGCTTGCAACATATCCCAACCCATTGCAAAGAAAATTACACCTCCAACTATTCTAAAACTATTTACAGAGATACCAAAAAAGTTAAAGAGAATTTGTCCTGAAAAAGCAAAAATTAATAATGTAAAAAAGGCAACCAAGGTTGCTTTTTTAGCTGTTTTTCTTCGCATTTTTGGACTTAAATTCACTGTCATTGTCATAAAAACAGGCATTGAACTTAATGGATTTATCAACGTAAAAAACGAAGTAAATATTAGCAATCCTATAGTGTACATATCTTCTGTCATTATAAAACAAATTTTGGTTCGGTTATCCAATTAAAACGCACTACTCCGTCCTCATCAATTTCTGTTAGCTTTATTTTTTGAAGTGTATTTACCAATTCAGGATTCCAAGGTGTTTTAACTTTTACATAATTTTCTGTAAATCCGTGAATAAATCCTTCTTTATTTTCACTTTCAAAAAGTACTATTAGGTCATTTCCAAGCTGACTTTCATAAAAAGCTCTTCTTTTTTTAACAGATAAGCCTCTTAACATTTTACTGCGTTTAGTACGTGTTTTTTTTGAAACTACACCTTCCATTTCAACAGCCGCTGTATTTGGCCTTTCGGAATATGTGAAAACGTGTAAATAAGAAATATCTAACTCATTTAAGTAGTTGTAAGTTTCTAAAAAATGTTCGTCAGTTTCACCTGGAAAACCAACAATTACATCAACACCAATACATGCATTTGGCATTGTTTTTTTAATTGCTTCAACACGGTTTGTATAAGTTTCTTTTAAATAACGACGCTTCATTAATTTTAACAATTTATCGCTACCACTTTGTAATGGAATATGAAAATGCGGTACAAAACTATTCGATTTAGAAACAAATTCTACAGTTTCGTTTGTTAATAAATTTGGTTCAATAGAAGAGATTCGTAAACGGTGAATACCATCAACAGTATCTAATGCTTTTACCAATTCAAAAAAAGTGTGATCGTGCTTTTTGTTCCCAAATTCACCTTTACCATAATCACCAATATTTACACCAGTAAGTACAATTTCTTTAATGCCTTTTTCTGAAATTTCTTTTGCATTTTTTAACACATTTGCCAATGCATCACTTCGTGAAATTCCACGAGCTAAAGGAATTGTACAATACGTACATTTATAATCGCAGCCATCTTGCACCTTTAAAAAGGCACGGGTTCTATCTCCAATAGAGTAGGAGCCAACATAAAAGTCGGCTTCTTCAATTTCACAAGAATGCACTTCGCCCATTTCATTTTTGGAAAGGTCGTTAATATAGTCTGTAACTTTAAATTTTTCAGTAGCACCCAACACCATATCCACACCATCAACAGCGGCTAGTTCTTCAGGTTTTAACTGTGCATAACAACCAATAGCAATTAAAAAAGCATTCTCATTTTTTTTTAGTGCATTTTTAACTATTGATTTAAAACGTTTATCTGCATTATCGGTTACAGAACACGTGTTAATTACATAAATATCAGCTAATTCATCAAATTCTACACGATTAAAACCTTCATTTTGAAAGTTACGCGCTATGGTAGAAGTTTCAGAAAAATTAAGTTTACATCCCAGTGTGTAAAATGCCACTTTTTTTTGTGCGCTCATTCTTGTACATTTATCGGATGCAAAAGTACAGAATTTTATTTTTATAATATGATTACTAAAACTCCAAAACCACCTTATTACGCCGTGATTTTTTCTACAATAAGAACTACTGTTAATGAAGGTTATACCGAAACTGCCCAAAGAATGGAAGATTTGGCAAAATTACAAGAAGGCTATTTAGGTATTGAGTCGGCAAGAAATGAAATTGGAATCACAGTTTCATACTGGGAAAGTTTGGAAGCCATTAGAAAATGGAAAAATAATTTTGAACATACAGAAGCACGTAAAAAGGGAAGAACATTGTGGTATAAAAAATATCAATTACGAATTTGTAAAGTGGAACATGAATATGGTTTTGAGAAATAGCTATTGGCTCGCCAGAATTTGATGAACTACATGAACTTTCTATAACTTTAACAGATAATTTAAAACGACGCGTTTTGTATCAAAAAATGGATAGTTTGGTAATGGAAACATGGGCTATAATTCCCTTGTATTACTATGAAATAGTGCGTTTTACCCGAAAAAAATGTTACAGGTTTAGGAATCAATCCAGTAAATTTATTGAATTTAGAAAGGGTAAATAAACAGTAATTCAGGGAATTAAAGTACTAGTTTAAATAAAGAATAGCCTATAATTTTAAAATAAATAAGTGTTTTAGCTTCTAAAATACTCTGCTGTATTAATACTTCAAAAAGAAATTTTATAACGATTACAGAAATTTACGGCATCACTATGAATTGAGCTGAAGGTCTTCTGGTTATGCATTGTTGTTTTATTCTTTGATATAATCGTAACAATTTAATTATGGCACTTTTTTTCATTAAAAACCTATATGTTTTAGTGCTTGTTTGTTACGCAAAACATTTAATTTAAGGCGGTTTAAAAATGGGACTAAATATCTTTCAAAAAAATAACGTCGTTCAAATCTTTATTTTTTATTAATTGGAAATAATTAGTAATTGAATTGTTTGATATCATGAATTTATTTCTAATTCATGATAATAAACATTAAATGAATTGATTAATATCATTTCAGTTTATTGTATTTATATAGAGGTTTGCATTGAACCTTTGAAAAAAATATATTTAATTTTAGTATTCTTTTCATTTATTTTTCCCCAGAAAATTGTAAACCTCATATTAATTGTTTTTAAATTAAAAATTATAATAACCACATTTATAAATAAAATATTATGAAAAAAATAATTTTTATTATTGGATTGATTGCAGCCATAATGATATTCTGGTCTTGTGAGGATGATTTAATTGATCCAAATATTCAGGATAACAAACAAGTTGATCTAACCGTTCAGAAGGGTCAAGAATCTTTTCAAAAGAACGAATTAATTATTCATAAGAGTAAATTACAAAATAGAGTATTTACTAGTGAATCACTTATAAACAATGTAATTGGAAATACTCCAATTAGAAAATTGCAAATCTATACGCCACCTGGCTACGAAAAACATGGAGATAAAGTATATCCGGTTATTTAACTAGTGCATGCATTACCTTTTTCAGAAAAAGCGTATATCGATATAAAAACTTGGGATCCTTGGATTGGCGACCCAATGCCATTTCAGGAATATCCTGATTTTCCTGAAGAAGGTTTTCGTGAATGGGTAGATGGATTGATACAAGCTGAAATTATTGAACCAATGATTATTGTTATGCCCAATGCGGCTAGTGAGATGTATGGTT
The DNA here is from genome assembly GCF_040883305.1 of Lutibacter sp. Classification (GTDB taxonomy): domain Bacteria; phylum Bacteroidota; class Bacteroidia; order Flavobacteriales; family Flavobacteriaceae; genus Lutibacter. The sequence goes on along the minus strand of NZ_JBFLKT010000167.1, from coordinate 6,804 downwards.
TCAGTTTTTATACCAACTCTATTTTAAATGGGAACTTTGAGGATTTTATAGTTGAAGATGTTGTAAGTTACATGGACAAGAACTACAGAACAATCAATAGCCCTAACGGTAGATCTGTTATAGGTAATTCTCAGGGTGGTTATGCCGCCATAAAATTAGGGATGTTGCATCCTGATGTATTTGGTGTAGTTGCGAGCCATAGTGGGTTATTGTATCTTGATGGCGTATTGGCTTTGGGTCAAGTTGTTGTGGCAGAAAACCCAGATGGGTTTATTGGTCCTGATCCTACAAAATTCTTAACAAGCGCAGGTTATGCCATGAGTTCAGCCTGGTCTCCTAATCTCAATAATCCTCCTTTTTATGTTGATCTTCCTTTTGAATATCCTTCTGGTGCGGTGATACTGGAAGTAAGAAATAGATGGTTAGAGCACGATGTATTTACAATGTTGGACTCCTATTATACTAATTTTAGTAGCTTGGGAGGTGTTTATATGGATGCTGGAGCATTTGACGAACTAGGAATGAATCAGATGACCTTGGCCTTTAAACAAAAATTAGATGCTTATGGAATTCCTAATACAACAGAACAATTTGATGGAGGGCATTTCAATAAAATGTTTTCTAGATTTGAGTTTTCGTTTGCATTTTGTTCAGAACATATGAATTAAGAGAGATTTCCCTTTTTAAAAAGTCCGAAGTCAAGGCTTCTTTAGATTAAAACTCCTCATCTTTTGAGGAGTTTTTTTGTTTAAGAGTGTTATTAAATGCCTATTTTATATTTTTGAAACGTCTTGAACGTCATTAAATTGAGCGGTTTTTCGAAATTAAAAAGAGAGAAATTATATTGAAATTAAGCTTTGTATTCATTGAAGTTACTCTATTTCATACATTATTACGGCAAACAAAGTAACAAGTAAATTAAGTATTTTATTGGAAGTTGGGTTGCTGATTATCCAGATGCTGAGAATTATTTAATTATTATGGTAAAAATTTCGCGCCATACGGACCTAATTACACGTATTATAGTTCTGCAGAATTTGACTCACTATATGAACGTTCAATTACTATAACCGATAATTTAAAAAGACGTGCTCTAAATCAAAAAACAGATAGTTTGGTAATGGAATCACGGGCAATAATTCCCTTGTATTACTATGAAATAGTGCGATTTACCCAAAAAAAATTAAAAACTAATACAACTATAAAAAGGCGGTGTTGGTTTTTTATTGCAAAAAAATAACTTAATCCGTCATTACTAGGAGTTTTTACGACGAAGTAATCTAATACTTTGACGTACCAATCATGAGATTGCTTCCTTTCAGTCGCAATGACGGTTAATAGGATAACGGGAAAACCAATCGATTTGAATTGAAAAAAAGTAATTTCTATTTTGTACATTGGTTAAAAAATTAACCAGATGATTCAATCCTACAAACAGCAACCAACATTACAGGAAACATACGATACTATTATTATAGGATCTGGAATGGGGGGTTTGTCCACAGCAGCTATTTTAGCTAAAGAAGGTCAAAAAGTGTTGGTGTTGGAGCGGCATTATACCGCTGGTGGTTTTACACATGTTTTTAAACGAAAAGACTATGAATGGGATGTAGGAATTCATTATATAGGTGAAATGCAGCGTGAAAATAGTATCCTCAGAAAATTATTTAATTATTTGAGCAACAGCGAATTAAAATGGGCTGATATAGGAGAGGTGTACGACAAAATAGTAATTGGAGATCAACACTACGATTTTGTAAAAGGAGTGACCAATTTTAAGAAACAGCTCATTTCCTATTTTCCAGAAGAAGAGCAGGCGATTCATTCGTATGTAGATTTGGTTTTTAAAGCGGTAAAAACAAGTAAAAACTACTATATGAGCAAAGCGATGCCTCCTTTCTTAGAAAAGACACTAGGAGGTTATCTTAAAAAGCCATTTTACAAATTCGCCGATAAAACAACCTATGAAGTATTAAGTTCTTTAACCAACAATGAAACCCTGATAAAGGTATTATCTGGGCAATATGGCGATTATGGGTTGGCTCCAAAACAGAGCAGTTTTTATATGCACGCTTCCGTAGCGCGCCATTATTTTGATGGAGGAAGTTTCCCAATTGGAGGCTCCTCGCAAATTGTAAAAACAATTGCGCCAGTAATAGCGGCTGCTGGCGGCACTATTTTAATAAATGCCGAAGTAGAACAAGTGCTTATTGAAAAAAACAAAGCCAAAGGTGTTTTAATGAAAGATGGTAAAAAATTCTATGCTAAAAACATAGTAAGCAATGCCGGTATTATGATCACCTATAACAAATTACTACCAAAAGCAACAGTTCAAAAATACCGGTTAAAACAGCAGTTACAAAAAGTAAAAAAATCGGTGGCACACGCAAGTTTGTATATTGGTTTAGAAGGAACGCCAGAAGAATTAGAACTTCCAAAAACCAATTACTGGGTATATCCTGCAGAAGGTGATCACGATACTTGTGTGAAAAACTATTTAGAAGATTTGTCGCAACCATTTCCTGTAGTGTATCTTTCTTTTCCATCCGCCAAAGACCCAGATTGGTCTAATCGATATCCAGGTAAAAGTACCATTGATATTATTACTTTAATTCCTTATGAAACCTTTGAGAAGTGGGAAAAATCTTCTTGGATGAAAAGAGGGGATGATTATAAAACACTTAAAGAAGCATTTGCGCAACGTTTATTAAATGAGTTATACAAACAATTGCCGCAAGTAAAAGGGAAAATAAATTGTTACGAGCTTTCTACACCACTTACAACACAACATTTTGTGAATTATGAAAAAGGAGAAATTTACGGGTTGGATCATGGTCCTTCCAGATTTAGACAATCCTTTTTAAAACCACGCACACCTATTAAAAATTTCTACCTCACTGGTCAGGATATTGTTACCGCAGGAGTAGGAGGTGCTATGTTTTCAGGGGTGTTAACGTCTATGGCGATAACTGGAAAAAATATATTAAAAAAGGTTTAGTTAAAGATAAAAAGGTGATTTAAAAGATCGTTTCAAGAAATAAAAATCCAATTTAAGTTTCAAAATATTAAAAAGGTGTAATCTCAAGCTCAAAATTATCTATACCATTGGAACTGTTAAATAATTCTTTCGAAAGCAACGAACCTTCAGTATAGGGATATGTTGTAATGGGTTCAATGCACAACATATTAGGCACTGGTGTCCATAACATAAAATTGTTGAAACCTGTTGTTTTAATGGATAAGTTGTAGCCACTTTTTTTAATCAACTGAATTTCATCCGAATTTAAAATAGGGTAGGCGGTATTTCCTCCTTTAATAATGGCAGGAATAGATACAGGTTGGTTGTTAAAAACAATAATTTCATCTAAATTTCCTTGCAACATAAAAGCAGGATGGTAACCAAACATAAATGGCATTCCTTTTTCAGCTCTAATTTCAAATGAAATTTTTAACGCATCATTTTTTAAATCAAATTTTTTCTGAAAATTAAAACTATAAGGCCAAGAAACTAAGCGAACCGTTGATTTATCTGGATATTTTGAATTTTCTATAGCCGTATAAGCAGCATATTTTTTTTTTAAAACAAAACTGGTATCATCTTGGTGTAAAATGGTATAATCTAACTCTCTCAAAAGTCCATGTTGATCTTGATTATAGTTTCCTTTTGGAGTAGTAACAATAAAGCTGTTAGCTTCAGTTGGACCAATTATAGGAAACATTTCGCTGTCAGAATTTCGCCAACCAGGATTCCCTTTTTGATGCATTAATTCTTCGCCATTTTTTTTATAGCTTATTAATTCTCCTTTTTCAATTTTTACAATTGAATTTTTATCTTCACTAATTAATATCATCTATACCATTTTTAATATTTGTTGAGACCATTCTAAGTAAATAGGAAGTTTTATGAGGTACTATTATAATATTTATTTCTCAAAAGGATGTTTTGCCAATGTTTTTTTTACAAACGGATGAAATTCGCCTTTTGCTCCAATAGGTTGTGCGTGCCGAATATTATGAACAATTTCAATTGCCTGACGCGGTGCTTCTAATCCATAACCGTTTCCATTTAATATTTCTTGATAAGAAACTGTATGCAAATCTGTAAATCCACCACTAAATTCTAATTCTTCACCTTCAATAGTAATTGATCGGTAGGTGCGTTGTCCTTTTGCTTTAATTTCCTCTGGTAATACATCATAATTTATTGATAAAAACCAACGAACCCGTGCTTTTTCAAATTCTAAATATCCAGCAGACCTATCGTGGGTATTTATATGAACGGTATTTTGTTTCAAATCTCCAAAAATCCAAGAGAGCATATCAAAAAAGTGAACACCAATATTGGTAGCAATTCCACCAGATTTTGATACATCACCTTTCCAGGAAGTGTAATACCAATGTCCGCGCGATGTTAAATAAGTTAAATCAACATCGTAAATTTTATCTTTTGGTCCGTTTCCTATTTTTTCTTTTAAGGCAATAATACTAGGATGTACTCTTAGCTGTAAAATATTATAAATTTTATTGCCAGTTTCTTTCTCAATTTGAGCTAAGGCATCTATATTCCATGGGTTTAAAACTAATGGTTTTTCACAAATAGCATCTGCTCCATGTCTTAATGCAAAACGAATATGAGCATCGTGTAAGTAATTTGGTGTACAAATACTTACATAGTCTAGCTTTTTATGTTGCTCGTATTTTAATTTTGAAATATGACGGTCAAAACGCTCAAATTCTGTAAAAAAATCTGCATTTGGAAAATAGCTATCTATAATTCCAACACTATCGAATTTATCTAAAGCAGCAACTAAATTATTATTAGTTTCTTTAATTGCTTTCATATGTCGTGGAGCTATATACCCACTTGCTCCAATTAATGCGAAATTTTTCATTTGTATTTTGTATTGTTTAAACGTTCAATTGTATAATTCTACAACATTCTAACTAAGAAAAATGAGATTGTCGCAGTCGTATTTTTCATTGCATTACAAACACTTCTTCGTAAAGATGTTCTGAATCAAGCTTTCTAACTTCGAACCTCTGCAACAGCAACTTAAATTTTATTCTAAATTATTGTTTCGTCTCCGCTCAGCCATCGTAAACTTTTCAACTTTTGACTATTTATCTTATCTATCAGCTTTACCAATTTGGAAATATTCAAATCCTTTTTCTTCTAGATTAAAAATATTGTATTGGTTTCTTCCATCAAAAATAACTGGTGTTTTTAATTGTTTTTTAATTTCTTCGAAATCTGGAGAACGAAACTCTTTCCATTCGGTTAATAATAACATGGCATCTGCATTGTTAAGTGTATCGTATTTAGAATTTACATATTCAACATTTTTAACATCTTTTAAATAAAAAAGTTTAGCTTCTTCCATTGCTTTTGGATCATAAGCTTGAATTTTAGCACCTCTTTTCACCAATTCTTTTATAATGTAAATTGCTGGAGCTTCCCGCATATCGTCAGTTCCTGGTTTAAATGCCAAGCCCCAAACTGCAAATACTTTTCCTGTTAAATCTGTACCATATTTTTTTACAATTTTTTGTGAAATAACTAACTTTTGAGCATCATTAACCTCTTCAACAGAGGTTATTAGTTTAGGAGTATAATTATGATCTTCAGCAATTTTTTTTAATGCTTTTACATCTTTTGGAAAGCAAGAACCTCCATAACCACAACCTGGGTAAATAAAACTATACCCAATTCTATTGTCTGAGCCTATTCCAATGCGAACTTGATTTGCATCTGCACCCACTTTTTCACAAATATTTGCAATTTCATTCATAAACGAAATTTTTGTCGCCAACATTGCATTTGCTGCATATTTGGTCATTTCAGCAGAACGAATGTCCATTGCAATAAAGCGTTCGTGTGACATACAAAAAGGCGTGTATAATTGCTTCATTTTTTCTAATGCCTTTTTGCTTTCATATCCAATAACCACTCGGTCTGGTTTCATAAAATCGCTAATCGCTGCTCCTTCTTTCAAAAATTCAGGATTTGAAACCATATCAAACGCTAAGTTAACACCTCTTTTATCAAGTTCTTTTTGAATGGTTGCTTTTACTTTATCGGCGGTACCAACAGGTACGGTTGATTTATCTACAATTACCAATCTTTTTTGCATGAATGCACCAATATTTTTAGCAACTTTTAATACGTATTGTAAATCGGCAGATCCGTCATCTCCCATAGGAGTTCCAACCGCAATAAAAACTATTTCAGCGTCTGTTAATGCGTCTTTTAAATCAGTTGTAAATTGTAGTGTACCTCTTTCAATATTTTTTTTCACCAAAGGTTCTAAACCAGGTTCAAAAATTGGTAAAATAGATTTTTTTAAATTTTCAATTTTAGTTGTATCTATATCAACACACGTAACTTTATTTCCCATTTCTGAAAAACAAGTACCTGATACTAATCCAACATATCCAGTTCCAATTACTACTATTTTCATTATTAATTTATTATTTTTTACTGTTTAATTGTATAATTTGAAAATGTTACAATTTTTAATTTCAATTTTATTCTAAAATACGATTATACTCCGCTAAGCCATAGTAAAAATTTATACGGATTTAAAGTTTTCCATGTACTTCACAATTCAAAAATCCTTTAACATCGTATATAATTCCTTTTGGGTTTAAATATTTGCTAAAATCAATATCTAAAAATTCTTTGTGTGAAACGGCTAATACAATTCCATCAAATTTATTTTGTGGCATATTTTTAAGCGTTTCAATTCCATATTCAAGCTTAACTTCACTAATATTTGCCCAAGGATCAAAAATAGTAACATCTGT
>NZ_JBFLKT010000166.1:0-8243 GCF_040883305.1 Lutibacter sp. | reverse complement strand
TTAAAACTTGGGATATTTTTGATGATGTTATTGGTGCCTATGGAGGAAGTATTGAGCAAGTTTTTGCCGTTGGTGGAGATGCTGAATTAGCTGCCGGAAATGCCAAAAAAGCAAATCGATTTAAACCAGTAGTACGTTATTTAGGTCCATTTACGTTAACAAAAGGAAAAACAGCTTCGCATATAATTCAGTTGCCAAAGTATATTGGTTCGGTTAGAACAATGGTAATTGCAGCAGATAATGAAATTGGTGCTTATGGAAAAGTTGATGAAACTACTCCAGTTAGAAAACCATTGATGGTTTTGGCTTCATTGCCACGTAAATTAAGTCCTGGAGAAAAAGTAACACTTCCAGTTACCGTTTTTGCAATGGAAAATAAGGTGAAAAATGTGGAGGTAAAATTAAAATTATCCGAAGGCATTAAAGTTATTGGAGCAACTTCTCAAAATATATCTTTTGAAAGCCCAGATGAGAAAATGGCGTATTTTCAATTAGATGTTTCAGAAGCAAAAGCCATTGGAAAAATTGAAGTAATTGCTTCTGGAAATGGAGAAAAATCATCTTATCAAGTTGAAATTGATGTGGTAAATCCTAATCCGATTTCAATAAAAAGTAATATGTTAGAATTGGCCGCAAATGAAACAAAAACTATTGATTTTGAAACCTTTGGAATTTCAGGAAGTAATTTTGCTGAGATTGAGTTTTCAACCTTACCTTCAATGGGTTTTAATGGTAGATTGCAATATTTAATTCAATACCCGCACGGTTGTGTAGAACAAGTTACTTCTAGCGTTTTTCCGCAGTTGTTTTTAAGTGAAATTTTTGATATTCCATTACAACAAAAACAAAAAATAACGGAGAATATTAAAAAAGGAATCGAAAAAATTAGTGATTTTCAAGCCCCAAGTGGAGGATTAAGTTATTGGATGGGTCAAAATACCGCCAACGATTGGGGAACAAGTTACGCCGGACATTTTATGATTGAAGCTGAGAAAAAGGGATATGTTTTACCATTAACTTTTTTCACGAATTGGATAAATTATCAAAAACAAGCAGCACGTAATTGGAGACCAAGTTATAACAGCTATAATTCAGATTTAGCACAAGCATACAGATTATACACATTAGCTTTGGCCGGACATCCAGATTTATCTTCAATGAACAGATTGCGAGAGTTTAGTGAACTTTCAAACAATGCAAAATGGCGATTGGCTGCCGCATATGCATTGGCTGGTCAAAAAGAAGCGGCAACCAAAATTTCAAATACGGCTAATATTAATTTTGAAAGTAGTACTTACGATTATTATACGTATGGATCTGTTGATAGAAACCGAGCAATGGCAATGGAAACAATGTTGATCACTGGTAATAATGAAGCTAAAGAATTGGCAAAATACATTGCTAAACGCTTATCGTCTAATAGTTGGATGAGTACCCAAACTACAGCGTATAGTTTATTAGCTATGGCTAAAATGGTTGAAATAAATGGAGGTAAATCTATAAAATTAAACTATACCTTAAACAACGAAAAAGTCGAAAAAGTCGATTCTAAATTTGCTATTGCGCAACGAAATTTAGGAATTGTTATGGGGCAAAATTCGGTTTCAATCACCAATAATCAAGCAAATGTGGTATTTGTAAACGTGTCAATTGGCGGAATTTTACCAATAGGACAAGAAATTTCAGAAAAAAGAGGTTTAGGAGTTAGTATAGTTTATAAAGATGCTCAAGGAAATTTGGTTAATGTGTCTAAATTAACACAAGGAACAGAATTTGAAGCGCACGTAACCGTTAGTAATTTAAAAGAAGAAGAAGTGCGTGATATTGCACTTACTCAGATTTTCCCTTCGGGGTGGGAAATTGTAAACACACGTTTTACCGATTTTGGAAGTACGGCTACTAAAAACGCAAATTATACGGATATTAGAGACGATCGTGTTAATTTTTATTTCGATTTAAATAAAAGTCAGTCTAAAACATTTAAAGTGTTGTTAAACGCATCGTATTTAGGGAATTATTATTTGTACGGTTTACAGGCAGAAGCAATGTATGATAACGAGTATTTTACACGAACTAAAGGACAATGGATTGAGGTAGTGAAGTAAATAATTTGTCGTTACGAGGAGAGAAACGACGAAGTAATCTGTTTCTTAATCAGCAGATTTCTTCGTCGTTATACCAAACTCCTCGCAATGAAGAAATTTTAATATGAATTCAATAAAAAAACATAAAATCAAACTACTAATAGCCGTTATTTTACTAACGGCTTATTATTTTTCATTGCCTAAAACCTTATTTAAAAATCCAACATCAACTGTAATTGAAAGTGCAGAAGGTGAATTATTGGGTGCAAAAATTGCAGAAGATGGTCAATGGAGATTTCCTCAAAACGATAGTATTCCAATTAAATTTAAGCAATGTATTATTCAGTTTGAAGATGCTTATTTTTACAAGCACCCGGGATTTAATCCAGTTTCAATTTTTAAAGCTGCTATTCAAAACTTAAAATCGAATTCCATAAAAAGAGGCGGAAGTACTTTAACGCAACAAGTTATTAGATTATCTCGAAAAAACCAGCAAAGAACCTATTTGGAAAAGTTAAAAGAAATTGTTTTAGCAACCAGAGTGGAGTTAAGGTATTCTAAAGAAAAAATACTTTCATTATACGCTTCTAATGCTCCTTTTGGCGGAAATGTTGTTGGATTAGATGTTGCTTCGTGGCGGTATTTTGGACGTTCACCCAGCCAACTTTCTTGGGCAGAAAGTGCAACATTGGCAGTTTTACCAAATGCACCAAGTTTAATTTATCCGGGGAAAAATCAACAAAAATTATTGATTAAACGAAATAGATTGTTAAGAAAATTGTTGGATGAAAAAATAATTGACAAACTAACTTACAGTTTAGCAATTCAAGAAGAATTACCTCGAAAACCATATGCAATTCCACAAATAGCACCACATTTGTTACAACGAGTGGTAGAAAATCAAGAAGGAAAACGCGTTAAAACTTCTATAAAATTTGGATTGCAAAACAAGGTAAATTCAATAGTTAAAAGTCATTATAACGAATTAAGTCAAAATCAAATTAACAACATTGCTGTATTGGTTTTAGATGTAAAAACAAGAAAAGTTTTGACATATGTTGGAAATTCACCAACTACAAAAGAGCATCAAAAAGATGTTGATATTATTAACAAACCCAGAAGTACAGGAAGTATATTAAAACCTTTTTTGTACGCCGCAACGTTAGATGCTGGAGATATTTTACCAAATACGTTGGTTGCCGATGTTCCCACACAAATAGGAAGTTACAAACCTGAAAATTTCAATAAAGAATTTGATGGAGTTGTTGCTGCAAGTGAAGCTTTGTACAGATCGTTAAATGTTCCTTCGGTTAGAATGTTGCAAAGTTTTGGATTGGATAGGTTTTATCATTATTTAAAACAACTGAATTTAAAAGACTTAAAATACAATGCAAATCATTATGGTTTATCGTTAATTTTAGGAGGTGCAGAAAGTAATTTATGGGATTTATGTAAAAGTTATGCAGGTATGGCTTCAACAATAAATCATTATGAAAACACACAAGGAAAGTATTATAAAAACGAATTTTTAGAACCTTCTTATTTACATAATTTTAAACCAGCTTTTGGACAAGTATCAACCGAAAAAACCATTTTTGATGCAGGTTCAACCTATTTAACTTTTGAAGCATTAAGCAAAGTAAATAGACCAGAAGGAGAAGAAAATTGGGAGTTTTTTGATGCTTCAAACAAAATAGCTTGGAAAACAGGAACAAGTTTTGGATTTAGGGATGCCTGGGCAATTGGAGTTACAACAAAATATGTTGTTGGAGTCTGGGTAGGAAATGCAGATGGAGAAGGCAGACCCGGTTTGGTTGGGGTTTCAACTGCAGCTCCAATATTGTTTGATGTTTTTAATCAGCTACCAAATAGTAACTGGTTTGAAAAACCTTTTGATGAATTAGTGAAAATCCCTATTTGTAATAAAAGCGGCTATAGAGCAAGTGAATATTGCGAGAAAAAAGATATTGTTTTTATACAACAAGCTGGTTTGAAAACAGCTCCTTGTCCATATCATATTTGGGTGCATTTAGATAAAAATGAGCAGTTTCAAGTCAATTCTTCATGTCAATCGTTAAACAATATGGTTCATAAAAGCTGGTTTGTATTACCTCCATTACAAGAATTTTATTTTCAAAAAAAGCATCCAAATTATAAAAAATTACCAAATTATAGATCCGATTGTTTAAGTGAAAATTTACAAAAAATGGCGTTCGTTTTTCCAAAAAAAAATGCTTCAATTTACTTATCTAGAGATTTTAATAATAAAAATAACGGTCTGATTTTTAAACTAATACATGCCAATGAGACAGCGAGTGTATTTTGGTATTTAAATGATGGTTATATTGGAGAAACAAACACTCTTCACGAGATAGAAATTTCACCTAAAAAAGGAAAGCATCTAATTACAGTTGTGGATGAGTTTGGAAATGAAATTAAACAAAAATTTGAAATTAAAGAGTAACAGTTTGAACATATATTCAAATGTTGTATCTTGCAAATTAAATAATTAACATCGACCCTTTTGACTATGTTACAAATCTTATTAGTTGACGATGAGAACGATGCTTTAGAAGCATTAGAATGGAAGCTTAACAACTATATTGATAATGTGGAGGTTACCAAATGTAATTCTCCAATTGCAGCCATTGATATAATTAATGAAGATAAGCCAGATGTTGTTTTTTTAGACATCCAAATGCCTGAAATGGATGGCTTTACAATGATAGAGAAGTTAGAAAATAGAGACTTTAACCTTATTTTCACAACCGCACATGATGAATTTGCTCTAAAAGCAATAAAAGTATCCGCAATAGATTATTTATTAAAACCAGTTGATAAAGATGAACTGATTGTCTCTATGGATAAAATCCATAACCTAAAAAAGGGAGATTTATTAGAAAATAAACTACAAATTTTATTAAATAATTTAAATGATAATAATGATAAAATAAATATTTCTGCTGATGGAAAAGTTTATTTATTAGATAAAGATGATGTAGTTATGTTAAAGTCTGATAAAAGTTATACTACTATTTACTTAAAATCAGAACAACAAATTGTGGTTTCAAAAACACTAAAAGAGGTAGAAAAGAAATTTTTATTTTCACACTTTTTTAGAGTTCATAATTCGTATCTAATAAACTTAAACCATGTAAAAGAATACTTAAAAGGTTTAGGTGGTGAATTAATTATGACCAATGGTTTAACAGCCAGTATAAGTAGAAATAGAAAAGCCGAATTATTTAAGAAACTTTATTTAGACTAAAGAATGTTATTAGATTATCATTCTGAAATATATGCGTGGATAAGAGGAGGTCTATTTATCTTGTTTATATATCATATTTTAATTTTCTTCCAAAATAAATCAAAAGTATATCTATACTATAGCTTATACCTTTTAGCATTTAGTGTTTATTTATTTAAAGATGTTGCTGTTGGCAGCCCTACCCTATTTGAATATTTAAATTATTCAGTTCAATTTTTGGCCTTTGCAGCTTATATTTCTTTTGCTAGAGATTTATTAGATTCTAGATTTCATTTATTAAAATGGGATAAATTTTTTGAAATATCAGCTCGTGTATTCCTTTTATTAGCGTTTATGTTTGTGATTATTCAATTTTTCTTTGGGTATCAATTCCAAATTAAGGCATATACACTAATAGCACCTATTTTAACATTGTTTGCTATAATTACCTTTTACATTATTTTAATTAAAATTAAAAATAGCTTTGCACTATATTTTGTTATTGGATCTTTACTATATACTTTACTAGCTAATATTACTTTTTTAGAACATATTATTGGAAAAGAACCATTTATTAAAATAGGTATTGAACCAAAACTATTTATTTACATTGGTTTAATATTACAAGCAATAATTTTTTCAGTTATAATAGGTTCACTAATAAAAAAAATTGAAGATAAAAGTAAAAATGCAGAGGTTCGATTAGCAATTAAATTAAAGGAAATGGAAGAGTTGAAAATGACTGCACTTCAAAGTCAGATGAATCCACATTTTTTATTTAATTCTTTAAACTCCATAAATAATTTTGTAATAAAAAGTGATGTTGAAAAAGCATCAGATTATATTACGAAATTTTCAAAATTAATTCGTGTTATTTTAAATAGCTCTTCCAGTCCAACTTCAACACTTTCTGATGAATTAGAAATTCTTGCATTGTATGTTAAATTAGAACAAATGAGAGTCTCTGGAGGTTTTAATTATATTGTTAATGTAGATAAAAATCTTAGTTTAGAGAATATTAAGGTTCCGCCATTATTTTTACAACCTTTTATTGAAAATGCTATTTGGCATGGTATTATGAAAATGGAAGGCGAAAAAACAATTGAACTAACCATAAAAGAAGAAAATAAAAATGTTTTATGCATTGTTCAAGATAATGGAATTGGGATTAATAAAGCCAAAGAATTATCTCATATGAGTCAAAAACGCAAGTTTTTTGGCGCAGAAGCTACAGAAAACAGAATTAGAATTTTATATCAAAATAAAGACGTACATATTTTAACAAAAGATATTTCATCAAACACTAAATCAGGCACACAAGTTTCAATTAGATTTCCTCTAGTGTAGTATTAAAACCAATTTTCAAATTATTTTTAAATATATCTATTTTACCATTTATTTATAAAAACGTGCCATTTGCAGATTTATAACAGTTCTTTGTTAACATTATTTATTAGAATCTAATTTCTAACGTATATTTGATTTGTATTAATGTCAAGAGGGGTTTTGACACTGTACATTAAAACATTAAATAAGTCTTTGGGGTTGATTTATTTATTCCTTGAACATTATAAATTAATTTATATAATGTTCAAGGTTTTTTTTTGCTGTAAATTTATTATAAACAAACCTTTCTCTTTTAAATTTTTAATAGATATATTTGAAATAATTATGAAAGATAAATTTCAAATATTACTATTCTATCTAATAACTACAGCAGTTTGGTCTCAAATTGATTACTCAAATAATTGGGAAGATTTCTATTCCTATAATAATGTAAAAGATTTTATAAAAACTGAAGATCAACTGCATGCTATTGTAGATAACGCTGTTTTTACATTCAATAGTGCAACCGGAGAAATGTCAAAAATTTCATCTGTAAATGGACTTTCAGGAGCATCAACATCAAGTATCTTTTATAGTACTGCTTATAAAAAATTAATTATTGGTTATGAAACCGGATTAATTGAAATAATTGATACTAAAAATAAAATTACAATATTAAAAGATATCGTTAATTTTAATTATTCTGGAAATAAACAAATAAATAATATTACAGAATTCAATGGTAAGTTATACCTTTCAACTTCATTTGCAATAGTTGTTTACGACCTCGATAAATTACAATTTGGAGATACATTTTTTATAGGAAATCAATCCTCAGAAATAAGAATAAACGAAATAAAAATAGTTGATAACACCATTTATGCAGCAACAGAAAATGGTATTTATACAGCATCCGTTAACAATCCAAATTTAATAGATTTTAATAACTGGACGCATCATTTTTCTGAAAATTTTTCTTCAATTGAAGCCTTTAACAATCAGGTTTATGTAGCTAACGGACGAAAGTTGTATAAATTTATAGACAATAATCTTCAACTTCAAAAAAATTATCCTCAAACAATTAACGCCTTAAAAGCTTCGGAAGATTATTTAGCACTAGCAACACAAAGATATGTCTACGTAATTGATAAAAACGATACAGAAAAATTAAACTATGTAACCAATGCTAATCAAGAATATTACTATAACCTAAATGCTGCTTATTTTGAAGATAATACACTTTATTTAGGCACAAAAGAGTTTGGCATATTAAAAAGCTCTATAGAAAATATTCCAGATTTTGAAGAAATTCATCCAGATGGACCTGTATCAAATTTACCTTTTTCAATTTCAGCAAAAGAAAGCCATTTATGGGTTGTTTATGGCTGGTACGATGGTGCTTATGCACCTAGAGGAGGACGTTATGGAATAGATCATTTTAACGGAACAAACTGGCACAATACACCATACAGTCAAATAAATGTAAGTGACCTTGTAAATGTTACTTTCGATCCGATTAATATAGAAAAAGTATATATAAGCTCTTGGGGAGGAGGTATGATAATTGTTGAAGATAACGAAGTTAT
>NZ_JBFLKT010000165.1:0-3484 GCF_040883305.1 Lutibacter sp. | reverse complement strand
CCACAATTATCTGCAAGTCAGGTAAAACATATTATTATGAATTCTGGAACTAAATTAGATCTAGAAGTATTAGTTCCTGGAAAAAAAGACGAGAAAGTTAATTTCTCTACATTATCTATTTCAGGTAAAGTAGCGAACGCATACAATGCTTTAGTTTTAGCCGATAAAATGGTAAACGGAAAGTAATAAAATTATAATATTCTGTTAAAAAGCACATTCCAATTGAATGTGCTTTTTTGTTTTATAGACTTATGTTTATATTGCGATTTTAACAAGTAAAACTAATTAATGAAAAAATTTTTACAGCTAATTTTGTTGGTTACTGCAATTTCAATTACCGCACAAAACAATACAACTTACTGGCAACAACATGTTGATTATACAATGAATGTGGATGTAGATGTTGATAATTACAAATATAAAGGAACACAAAAGTTAGTTTACACAAATAACTCACCAGATGTATTAGATAAAGTTTTTTATCATTTATATTTTAATGCTTTTCAACCAGGAAGTGAAATGGATGCTCGTGTACAATCGATAATAGATCCAGATAAAAGAATGGTTGTAAATCATGGAACTAAATATAATCCCAGGTATCAAAGCAAAATTGCCAAACTTAAACCCAATGAAATAGGTTATTTAAATGTAATATCCCTGAAACAAAATGGAATTGAGGTAAGTTATAAAACTGAGGGAACAGTTTTGATAGTTACTTTAAACAATCCGATTAAATCAGGTGAAGCAGTAACTTTTGATATGATTTTTGAAGGACAAATACCTGTTATGATTAGAAGAGCTGGAAGAAATAATAAAGACGGAGTAGCTTTATCTATGGCGCAATGGTATCCTAAAATGGCAGAGTATGATTTTGAAGGTTGGCACGCCGAGGCTTATATTGCACGTGAATTTCATGGGGTTTGGGGAAATTTTGATGTAACACTTCATATAGATAAAAAATATACTGTTGGAGGAACAGGGTACCTTCAAAATCCACAAGAAATCGGACATGGTTATGAAGATAAAACAAAACCGTTAACTATTAAGAAAGGGAGAAAACTTTCTTGGCATTTTGTAGCTCCAAATGTGCACGATTTTACGTGGGCCGCAGATCCAGATTTTACACATGATATTAGAAAAACTAAAAGTGGCACACAGCTCCATTTTTTATATAAAAACGATAAAAAATATGAAAAAGCATGGAAAGAAATACAGCCGCTTACCGAAAAAGCCCTAGATTATTTTAATTCAGTAATAGGACCGTATCCTTGGAAACAATATTCAGTTATTCAAGGAGGTGATGGAGGTATGGAATATGCGATGTGTACATTAATTTCAGGAGGAGAAACTTTAGGAAGTATTATTGGAACTGTTTTTCATGAGTTAGCACATGCTTGGTTCCAGCAATTATTGGCAACTAACGAGAGTAAGCACTCTTGGATGGATGAAGGATTTGCAACGTATATTTCAACATTAGCATCTAATAAAATTTTGAAGAATAATGGAGATAAGCCGACTTCGGGAAATTATAAAGGATATTTTAATTTAGTAAATTCGGAAATAGAAGAACCACTTACTACTCATGCAGATAGGTTTAATACCAATGCTGCGTTTGGTACCGGAAGTTATACCAAGGGAAGTATGTTTTTAACGCAGTTAAATTATATTATTGGTGAGGAGAATTTAAAAAAATCACTAAAAAAATACTACGAAGATTTTAAATTTAAACACCCAACGCCAAATGATTTTCAGCGTGTTGCAGAAAAAGTTTCCGGAATCCAATTAGATTGGTATTTAAATGAATGGATTGAAACAACACACACCATTGATTATGCTATTGCTAAAGTTGAAGATAAAAACATAACACTCGTAAGAGTTGGTCAAATGCCAATGCCTATTGATGTTAAAGTAACCTATTCAGATGAAAGTTTTCAAGATTTTTATATTCCTTTAAAAATGATGCAAGGACAAAAATCGACCTCAGCAATTTTAAAAGCAGATTGGGCATGGTCTAGTCCGTTTTATACTTTTTCAACTTCAAAAGAAATCAAGAAAGTTGAAATTGACGCTTCTGGTTTAATGGCTGATATTAATAGAAGTAATAATGTATTTATAACAGATTAATTTTAAGAAGAAGTGGATTTTTTTCAATTTTCAAAACGATGCCGTAGCTTAGGTACTGTCTAAAATATTATTATCAATGTCCCTAATTTATAATAATAACTTACATAATTGATATTCAGATGTTATTGTTATTTAATAAGTTTAACTCATAAACCCTAAATACAAAAATATAAGTCCGAACACCAAGACTAAGGGTGTTAATAGTTTTAAAAACAAATCATTTGAAAACATTGATTTTAAAAAATCTAATTTAGTTGGGAAAGCTAATAATAGAATTCCTTTTAACAAGGCAATCCAGCCTATTATGCTAATAATTACAGTCCAATTTGCCTCCCAGATATTATGATTTTCAATAATGAAAACACCAAAAACAATAGCTATAAAACCACCAATTATCAGATATCCTGAATTTTCAAATAAGTTTGAAATAGTTTCTTTATAAAAAGCTTTATTAGCAAGAAGCCCTATTCCAAATGAGACATAAACAATACCAATAATTTTTGCAATTAAAATCGAGATTTCCATTTTATAAATATATCTTAATTACTTATAAAGTTAATGAAATTTAATTGTTAAAGTTTTACTGAATATTTTAAAGTACTAAATTTATGTCTTTAAAGGCATAAAACAACTCAAACGGTATTAATTTTAAAAAAAAACATCAAATTCGTGTTTTAATTGTTAATGTTAAAAAGCTCTTTTAAGCAATAGTTTATGGGGTTTTTCTGCATTAAATAACATTTGATTTTAAAAATTTAACATTTTGTTTAATAAAAAAATCAAAAAACTAAACAAACATCCAAATGTTTAACTATATTTGTAAAACACTAAACAACTAAAACATATATTATGAAAACTAAAAATTTTTTTACCGCACTTTTATTATTTGGATTTATGATTACTTCTGTATCTGCAATTCACATAAATGAAATTGAAAGATTACCCTATTTTGAAACAGAAGAAAAAACACCTACAATTGTTGGAGTAGCTGCAAGTAATGATAATTTTACAACTTTAGTAGCCGCTGTAAAAGCAGCAAATTTAGTTGAAACTTTAAACAGTGCAGGTCCTTTTACAGTATTTGCTCCAATTAATGAAGCATTTGATAAGTTACCAGAGGGTACTTTAGAAAGTTTATTAAAACCTAAAAATGTGAATACTCTAATAGCTATTTTAACGTATCATGTAGTGGCAGGAGAATTTAAAGCGGCAGCAGTAGTTGCAGCGATAAAAGAAAATAGTGGAAGTTTTGTAATACCTACAGTACAAGGAGGAAAACTTACAGCTACAATTCAAGATGGAAATGTTATGTTAACTGATGAAAAAGGAAATTCTTCAAAAATAATTTTGACAGATGTTG
>NZ_JBFLKT010000164.1:0-2694 GCF_040883305.1 Lutibacter sp. | reverse complement strand
TTTTGAATCGCTCAAACAACTTTATTTAGAAGCTTTAAACGTTCCAGAAGTTGTTGGTCTTGTTATTGGAACGCGTCCAGATTGTATTTCAGAAGAAATTATTGATTTTTTAGATGAACTTTCAAAAACCTATTTTATTTCCTTAGAATTTGGTGTAGAAAGTACCAATGAAAAAACCTTGCTTTCGGTAAATCGTTGTCACACTTTTGAAGAAACCAAAGCAACTTTTAATCTTTGTAAAAACAAAGGATTTCACTTAGGAGCGCATATTATTTTAGGATTGCCAGGTGAAAATAAAGCAGCTTTAATGAACCACGCTTTTGAAATCTCAAAACTACCTATTTCAACTATAAAACTCCACCATTTGCAAATTGTAAAAGATTCGGTAATGGCAGTTCAATACAAACGAAATCCAGAGAATTTCAGCTTATTTACCTCTGAAAATTATATTAATTTTATTTCAGAATTTATTTCACATTTGCGTCCGGAAATTATTATTGAGCGTTTTATAAGCGAAGCTCCAAAAGAGTTATTAATTGCTCCAAAGTGGGGAGGGCTTAAAAACTTCGAAATTGTTGCTAAAATTGATAAATGTCTTCAAGATAAAAATCTATGGCAGGGTAAAAACTATTAAATTTTCGTTCTCTAAAAAGGTTGTAATTTTAGTAAACGGAATTTAAAAACTAAGTTTTGGATTATTGGTTATTATTCATTTTATTAGCATTGCTTGCTGAAATATTAGGTACAGTAGG
The DNA here is from genome assembly GCF_040883305.1 of Lutibacter sp. Classification (GTDB taxonomy): domain Bacteria; phylum Bacteroidota; class Bacteroidia; order Flavobacteriales; family Flavobacteriaceae; genus Lutibacter. The sequence goes on along the minus strand of NZ_JBFLKT010000164.1, from coordinate 1,942 downwards.
CGGTTTTAGACTTCTTTATTTTTTGTGCCAATAGCTAGTTTTTTTTAGATTTTCATTCTGTTTTAGGAATTACATTATCTGTATTTAAGTTAAATATGGAAACATTTATGGAACATCAGCTATTATAGATTTAGGAATTGATTTTAGCAGAAGTATTGCTTATTATAAATGGCAATGTACACAAACACGATTTAGATTTAATTCCTATATTGCTTGTTTGTAGTATTTTATGGACTTTTATAGGTAAGAAAATATTGGAACATATTTCCGGAGAAAAGTTTAAATCGACTGTACTTATTTTAATTTTTATAACCGGAATAATTACGTTATCCAAATTAATACTGTTTTAGAAATGTATATTTTGTATGTTTAAGGTTATGTTATTTATCTACACAAAACAGTTATCTGAAATGCCTTGGGTTTTAATTCCAGGGTTGTAATTATAGTTGTATTTTAATCGTTATAACTTTCAATTTTTTAACTTTAAAACTAATTTTATGAGTACTATTATTGTATTAGGAGCCGGAATGGTTGGCAGCACAATGGCTATTGATATGGCCAAAAAATATTCGGTTACAATTACCGATTTCAATAAAAAAGCATTAGAAAAAGCTGTTTCTAAATGTAATAAATTAATACCAGTTCAGTTAGATGTTACTAACAAAGGGGAGCTGCAAAAAATAATAAAATCGTTTGATTTGGTGATTTGTGCTGTTCCTGGGTTTTTAGGTTTCGAAACTTTAAAATCTATTATTGAGGCGGGTAAAAACGTAATTGACATTTCCTTTTTTCCTGAAAATTGTTTTGACTTAAACCAACTAGCAAAACAAAATAATGTTACTGCTATTGTAGATTGTGGTGTTGCTCCAGGAATGGGAAATATTATTCTAGGTTATTATAATGAAAAACTAAAACTTACAGATTTTGAATGTTTGGTAGGTGGTTTGCCGAAAGTTAAAAAATGGCCTTTTTGCTATAAAGCACCTTTCTCTCCAATTGATGTTATAGAAGAATATACGCGTTCTGCACGTTATGTGGAAAACGGTGTAATGGTAACAAAAGAAGCCTTAACAGATTGTGAATATGTGGATTTTAGTGGCGTTGGAACCTTAGAATCTTTTAATTCTGACGGGTTGCGCTCTATAATTTTTACAATGCCTCATATAAAAAATATGAAGGAAAAAACTTTGCGTTATCCTGGTCATGTAGAATATGTAAAAGTGTTAAAGGAAAGTGGTTTTTTTAATGAAGAAAAAATCAATATTAACGGAAATGAGGTTTCTCCATTAGAATTTACTTCAAAAATATTATTTAATGAATGGAAATTAGGTGAAACTGAAGAAGAAATAACTGTAATGAGAATTACACTAAAAGGAACCAACTCAAATGGCGAACTAAAAACAATTGTTTACAATTTGCACGATGAATTTTGTGCTGAAACCAAGACTTCTTCAATGGCGAGAACTACAGGTTATACAGCAACAGCAGCGGCCAACATGTTTTTAGATGGATTATTTATTGAAAAAGGTGTATTTTCGCCAGAATTGGTAGGAAAACACGAAGCCTGTTTTAACTATATTTTAAAGTATTTAAAGGAAAGAAAAGTATTATATAACAAAGAAGAACAATAAATTAGTGCTAAAAATAATCTTAATAATTAAAAGAATAATGATAGGAGTTTTAGGAGTTATCCTTTTAATAATAATTATTGGGGCTGTGTTTGTAAATACAAGTCCACAATTTGGTGGAAAACCAAGCAAAGAAAGTTTAGTTAAAATAGAAAATTCTCCAAACTATAATGGAGATGGTGCATTTAAAAATCAAGAAATTACGTTACAAATGACTGGTTTTAAATGGATTACAATTCCAAAGTTTTTCACAAATGGAAATAATAAAGTCCCGAAAAATGAATTGCCTTCAGAAAAGTTAATGAAATCTTATT
>NZ_JBFLKT010000163.1:0-5383 GCF_040883305.1 Lutibacter sp. | reverse complement strand
TTCTCTGAACAACATGTAATATCAAAAGCAAAATAGTTTACATTAAATTAACGCATTTATTACAATTTTATAACAACCTTTTAACTTTTCATTTATTTAGTTGCACTTCCTTTGCGCAATAAATCAAAACTAAGAAATGAAGAATTTTTTTATAGTATTATTATTACTTTTTAGCACACTAATTTTTAGTCAGGCTAAAGGAACAATCTCTGGAATTGTTTTAGATAAAGAAGTAGAAAACTCACCTTTACCATTTGCCAACGTATTTGTAAAAGGTACAACTATTGGAACAACTACAGAATTTGAAGGAACATATTCTTTTCAAATAGCACCCGGAACTTATACTGTTGTATTTAGCTTTATTGGGTATCAAACTGTAGAAGTAACTAATGTAGTTGTAACTGAAGGTAATACCACAAAACTAGATCAGATTTTAAGCGCAAGCCAAGGGGTTTCTTTAAGTGAAATTCAAATTACAGCTTCAACCAAAAAAGAATCTGAAAGCGCTCTTTTAACTGAACAAAGAAAAGCTACCGTTATTAAAGAAAGTATTGGAGCCGAAAGATTGGCAAAAACTGGTGTTTCTAATGCTGCTGCTGCAACTTCCAAAATATCTGGCGTAACTAAAAATGAAGGTACTGGTGATATTTATATTAGAGGGTTGGGAGATCGGTATTTAACAACAACTATGAATGGTTTACCTATTCCATCGGATGATGTTGAAAAGAAAAATATTGAATTAAATTTATTCTCAACAGATATTATTCAAAACGTTGGAATTAGTAAAACATATAGTACCGAAAATTATGCAGATCAAGCTTCGGGAAATGTCGATATTTCTACTAAAGAGTATAATGGTGGTAAATTTTCAGTTGATATTAGTGGTGGCACAAATACAAATGCAATTAAAAATGGCATTTTTGATAATTTTAAGGCAACGCAAAATGTTAATAATGTAACCGCAGGTTTTTATTCTCAGAAATATGCTTTGATTGATGCAATAACCTTACAAAGTTGGAATACCGAAACCAGAAGTACGCCTTTAAATTTTGGGATTTCGTTAACCGGAGGTAAAAAGTTTGAATTGTTTGGCAAGGACTTATCAATATTTGCAACAGCTTCGCATGATAATTCATTTAGTTACCAAAAAGGAATTTTTAAAAAATACAGATCTAATGTATTAGATAACTCTTTTACAGATGCTGAAACTTTTGGATCAAATATAAATACTACAGGATTATTTAATTTGGCTTACAGGTTAAATGGAAATCATAAAATAAGTTATAATAGTTTATTTGTAAATAAAACTATTGATTATTTATATGAGCAAGGTAGAAATGGAGAAGGGTATGTTTTTGATCAAGATCCATCAGAATATGGTGCTTTTGTTAGAGATCAAAACTTAAAACAAACACGTATGTTTGTGAATCAAGTTTTAGGGACTCATGATATAACAGAAAACAATGAATTAAACTGGGCGGTTGGTTACAACTATGTAATTGCAAAAGAACCAAATCGTATTAGAAACGAGGTAAATATTTTAGATGCAAATACTGTTCAGTTTGCTCATGTTGGAGATTTTCAACAAAGAAAATCAAATCAAAAAATTAAAGACACAGAACTTAATGGTTATATAAAGGACCAAATTACATTTAATGCAGATAGTGATAATCCTTTAAAATTAAATTTTGGAGCTAATTTTCGTCAAAAAGAAAGAAGTTTTACTTCATTATTTATTGGAGTTAGAGCAAAAGGATTTCAAGTAGCATCTATTGATGATTTATCTGCAGCATTTATAGATACATATTTCAATAATGGAACTTTAATTTTAAGAGAAAGATCTCCAGATGTTTACGAGGCTACATTAGATGCTTATGCAGGATTTGCAAATTTAGATTTTGGATTTAATAAATTAACTGGTAACATTGGTGTTAGATATGAAACGGATGAATTAGATATAATTTGGGATGTAGCTAATTATGTTGGAAGAGTTGGAACTTTAGCGAATAACTATAGTAATATTTTGCCAAGTTTAAACTTAAAGTATGAAATTAATGAAAAGAACTTTATAAGATTAGCTGGTAGTAAAACAATCACACTTCCGGAATTTAAAGAACTTGCGCCTTTTGAATATGTTTCTCCTGTTGGAAGAGTAACAAAAGGGAATCCAGACCTAAAAGAATCTACAAATTATAATATTGATTTAAAGTGGGAATTGTTTCCTTCATCTAAAGAATTGGTATCGGTAACAAGTTTTTATAAAAGAATTGAAGATCCAATTAACTTATCGCAAACAAGAGGTTCATCAGGTAATTTCTCATACGATAATACTGGTGAAAAAGCCGATGTAATTGGATTAGAGTTTGAAACAAGACTTAACCTTATTGAAAATGAAAATAATGACTTAAACCTAAACCTTAATGCAACCAAAATGTGGTTTAACCAAGATTTATTAGAAGAGTTTCAATATGGTGGTAAAACCGAATCTTATTTACAAGGAGCTTCAGATTTTATTTTAAATACTGCTTTAAGTTATTCAAATAATCAAGAAAATGAATTTATAGCAACATTAGCTGGAAATTACTCTTCTGACAAAATTTATGCATTAGGTGCTCCAGAAGATTTTACCAATAGTGATGTTTTGTATAATGATGAAATTATTGAAAAAGGGTTTGTAACTCTAGATTTGGTTTTAAGTAAGAAACTAAACGAAAACCTTTCAATAAAACTTACAGGTAAAAATATTTTAAATCAGGATATTGAACAATCTCAAAAAGTCAAAAGTTTATCAACTCAAGTTAAAACAAATGAAATTGTTAGCTCTTATAAAAAAGGAATGAATTTAAGTTTAGGAATAAAATATACCTTTTAACTTAAAAAGTTATTTGAATAAAGCGGCTAATTTTTAAAAATTAGCCGCTTTTTATTTAACAAAACCAACGTAACAATTTTTTAACATTACAATTAAAAACACAAAAATTCATAATACATACTTAATATTTACTTAAGAAATAGGTAGTACTAAAAAAGGTTATTTGCACATAGATTTATTTAAACAAATACAAATTAAAAAAAATGAAAAAAACTAGTTTTAGATTAATAGGAATCGTAGCAATTTTTGCTTTATTAACATTGGTAAGTTGTGATGATAACGATCCGTCTCCAATTATCGATCAAACTGATCCTACAATTGAAAATTTAAAAATTGGAGTAATGAGTGGAACACTTGAGGAAGATTTTACATTAAATGCTTCTACGGGTTATGAACTAACAGGTTCATTTATAATTTCAGATGGTGTTACTTTAACGATACCAGCTGGTACACAAATTGAAGCAGATAATGGTGGAACAGATGTTTATATTGCTGTTTTAAAAGGTGGAAAAATAAATATAAATGGTACAGATAGCAACCCTGTTGTTATGTCTTCTACAAATGGTAATCCTGGAGACTGGGGTGGATTAACACTTTGTGGTAAAGCAACAACAACTGCTGGTGTAGATGCCGAAGCCGAAGTAGGTGGATTTATCTATGGAGGTAGCGATGATTCAGATAGTTCAGGGTCTATTAAAAATTTAGTAATTATTGGTACTGGAGCACAAATTAACTCTGAATCTCAATACAATGGAGTTTCTTTTTATGCTGTTGGTTCTGGTACAATAGTACAAAATGTTGCTGTTATTAATGGTTCTGATGATGGTGTTGAGTTTTTTGGCGGAACAGTTTCTGTAGATAATTTATATTTAGAGAACAATGAAGATGATGCCATCGATTGGACTGAGGGTTGGAACGGAACAATTAACAACGCTTACGTTGCTCACACAATTGCAGGTTTTTCTACAGTAGTTGAAGGAGATAAAGACAACAATAATCCTAAAATTAATAACTTAACAGCAATATCTACTGTTGGAGGTACAGCATTACAATTCAAAAAAGAATCTGGCGCTACTATTACAAACTTATATTTAAGTGGATACGATACCAATATTGATATGAAAGACGGCGGAGCCTTATCAAATGTGATAATTGATGGTGTAAATGCAGCTACTGATGTTGCTTATAATTCAGGTGCTCAAGTTGATATTTCTAACTGGAGTTTTATCAATGGGCAGTTTGTAGCCCTTGAAGTTTTAAATGGAAACTTAAATGCAAACAAAACATTAAATGCCGATACTAATTATACTTTAACAGGATCTTATATTGTTCAAGATGGTGTTACATTAACTATTGAGGCAGGAACTAAAATTTCTGCAGATAAAGGTGGTGTTGATGTTTATATAGCTGTTCTTAAAGGTGGTAAAATAAATATTGAAGGTACTGCTGAAAATCCTGTTGTAATGTCTTCTGTAAATCCTGCACCAGCTGATTGGGGAGGTTTAACCATTTGTGGAAAAGCAACAACAACTGCAGGTGTAGATGCTGAAGCAGAAGTTGGAGGTTTTATTTATGGTGGAACAGATGACACAGATAGTTCGGGTTCAATTAATTATTTAGTAATTAAAGGAACTGGAGCTCAAATTAACTCTGAATCTCAATATAATGGTGTTTCTTTATATGCAGTAGGATCAGGAACAGTTTTAGAGAATATTGCTGTAATTGATGGAGCTGATGATGGAATTGAATTCTTTGGAGGAACTGCCTCAGTAACAAACATTTATTTAGAAAACAATGAAGATGATTCTGTTGATTGGACTGAAGGATGGAACGGAACTATAACAAACACTTATATTTCTCATACAATTGAAGGTTTTTCAACCGCTTTTGAAGGAGATAAAGATAATAACAATCCTAAGTTTATTAATGTAACTGCAATTTCTAGTGTAGATGGTACTGCATTGCAATTCAAAAAACAGTCTGGAGCTACAATCACTAATTTATATTTAAGTGGTTATGCTAAAAACATCGATATGAAAGATGGCGGAAATTTATCAAATGTTCAAATAGATGGTGCAGACGCCTCAACAACGAATGCATATAACACAGGAACTAAAGTTGATATCTCAACCTGGTCTTGGATTGGAGCAAATTTATAATAAAAATTTATTTTACAAAAAAGAGGGTGCTAAAATTAGCACCCTCTTTTGTATTTTAAAAGGCTAGTTTAATATTAATTAACTACTACATCTTTTTCTTCAACTTTAATAATTTTATTTTCACTGTAAGTAATAACATTTATTTTATCTTTTTTAAAATAGGTCCAAACACCATCTTTTTTACCACTTACATAATTAGCAATTGAAGTTTTATTTCCCATAGTATCATAACTTACCCAAGTTCCGCTTAACTTTCCATCTGCATCAAAAAAGCCCTCACGTTCAACGGCTTCAGTATTATCGGCAAAATAATAGGTCGCTTTAACTAAATTGTCATTTATCTTTTTGTATT
>NZ_JBFLKT010000162.1:0-6260 GCF_040883305.1 Lutibacter sp. | reverse complement strand
TATTATGATTTAATAAAATACTGTCAATTTTTTCTGAAGATTTATTAATCATAATGTAGGTTCCTTTTGCCTTGAAATCTAATTCTTTCGGAAAAATATCCATGGCAACATTTACAGCAACAATTCTAGGCTGAATTTTATTATCGAACTTTTTATATTTTTTCTCCCAAGCTACTTGTTGTAATTCGCGTTCTTTTGATGAAGTTCTTTCATTTAGCACATTGTTTTCGTAATAAATTCTAAAACCTAGCGATAAAAATGCGACTAAAAATACTACAAAACCAATTAAATAGGCCCCTTTAAATCGAGCTTTCGCAATTGACAAACGCTCTTTAAATGAATGCGGTAAACCTCTTACCCAAAATAATGCTGAACCAATTAGCAATAAAATTCCGGCAAAAACCCAGTAAATTTTATAGGTCATATACCTGCTAAAAAATGCTCCATAACCATTCATATCTGAATACGAATAACCTGGGCCTTGATTGTATTTAAATATCGATTGTTCTATACCGGCAAAACTTAAAAATGGTAAACCAATAGAAATTACCAACAATATAAACAAGCCTAAATAAGCATTGCCCACTAATGTTTGAATAAATAGTGCTAAAAATGCCCAAATAGCAAATTGAACAAATTTTAAGATTAATAACTCATATAAATATTGGTCTATTTCAAAATTATAATAGCCTCTGTACATTTGAAAGATAATTCCACCAACCATAATTACAAAAAGCAGCACCACTTGCATTTTTAATAAAGCAACAAATTTTGATAATAATAAGGTCCAATTTGGAATTGGAGTTACATCAATTAAATGGTTTGCTTTTGCCATTTTCCCTCTTTGAACAAGCATTCCAGCATATAAAAATGTAAGAATATTTATAAATAAAGAAAAAGTATTTCCCGGATATAATAACATTTGCCAAGTAGTTGGATATGTTTTTGTTCCTGAAATTTCACCTAAAGAAATAGACATTATTAAAATAAAAATAAGTCCGACAAGTAAAATGCTTAAAAACGGCCAACTTTTTATAATGAATTTAAAATCTAAATTTGATAATTTCCAAGATGTTTTTACATTTTGTAGGAACGAATAATCATACCTAACTTTTGGAAGTTCAATTCTAGTAATACCTCCAAAATTACTCTTTGTAACACGCTCTGCTTTTTGTTTTCTAAAACTAACAGTTAATGCATTTTGACTAAATGAAAAATATTTGAATACAATTCCAAAAATAACAGTTGCAATTGCCAACCACAATAAACGATTGTAAATAACAACACCTTTTATAGGAAGTAATAATTCATTTTGCTCTGCAACAGTCCAATACCGTGTATAATAATTAGCTGCTTGTGCTCCAAATGGATCTAACATTGCAGAAAGGAATCTGTTATCAATATCGTTTAATAAACTTTCTGAAACACCTTGTACTAACATTAACATTACAACAACAATAAATCCAGCTGAAATATTTCTTGTAAAAGTAACAGTTGCAAATACAATGGCGCCAAATAAAAATATATTAGGAATTATATAAATAAAATAAGCTTGTAAATAAGATGTAAATCTAAAATCACCAACTATTTCTGGGTTTGTACCTGGAAGTCTAAATCCAATAAACATTCCTAAACCAATAGTTAATACAATTATAGTAACTATTAAAAATGAACTAAAAAATTTTCCGAATAAATAATCAGATTTTGTAAACGGATAGGAATATAAAATGGTGTGCATTTCACTTTTAAAATCTCTAAAAATAGATACCCCAATTATTGAAGGAAATAAAAAGTAAATTAAAATGGTTAATGCATTAAACATGCCATTTAAACTTATGGGAGAATTTACAATTTTTGAAGAGCCTGTGCTCATTGTAAGTGAGTCAAAAATACCTGCCGAACTAGCTGTAACAAACAACGCAATTACAAAAAAGATGGCTAGGTATATATAAAATGCTGGTTTTTTAAACCAGTATTTTAATTCGTGTTTAAATATTGTAGAAAACATATATGTATTTTAAATTGTTAAAAAAGTACCTTATTCTGAAACTAAATTTGCTTCATCTTCTTTTAAAGCAATAAAATACACATCGTCTAACTGAGGTGGTGTGGCTATAAAATCTTCTGCTGGTTTTTCTATGGCATGCACTCTAATGTTTAAGGTATTGTCTTGATTGTAGTTTGATGATAATACATTGAAATTCGCTTCCATCGATTCCAATTCATCACGTTCAATTACTTTAGTCCAAATCTGGCCTTTTACTTCTTCAGTGCACGTTGTTGGAGTAGTGTGTTTTAAAATTCTTCCTCCATTAACAATTACCATTTCGTTGCATAATTCCTTTACATCATCCACAATATGTGTAGAAAATATAACGGTACAATTTGTACCAACTTCACGCAATACATTTAAAAACCGATGACGTTCAGCAGGGTCTAAACCTGCAGTTGGCTCATCAACAATAATTAATTTCGGATTATTTAAAAGTAATTGTGCAATTCCAAAACGTTGTTTCATTCCACCGGAATAACCCGCAACGTGTTTTTTTCTAACTTCATATAAATTAGTAATCTCTAAAACTTCTTTAACTAATTTATTTCTATCCTCTTTGGAAGCAACTCCTTTTAAAGTTGCAAAATAATCTAATAATTCTTCCGCAGACATTTTTGGATATACGCCAAAAGATTGTGGTAAATATCCCAACACTTTTCGCAATGCCATATTATCTTCCAACACATTAATATCTCCAAAAGTTATGGTACCTGAATCTGGACTTTGCAAGGTTGCAATAGTTCTCATTAAAGTTGATTTTCCTGCTCCATTTGGGCCTAAAAGCCCAAACATTCCTGTTCCAATTTCAAGACTTAAATTGTCTATAGCTTTTACTCCGTTTTTGTAAGTTTTTGACAGATTTTGAATAACTAACTTCATGTGTTTTTATTATTTATTTTTTAAAGGTTACATGCAGTTCGCTATCAGTAATTTTATTAAATGATAAACTTTTTAGCATGCTCGTTTCATAGAATTGTTGATTTATAATTTTAAAAAGTACAATATAAGTATCTTTAACTTATAATTTGTTACAAAAAAATGGAATATATAAAAAAAGCTATCTAAAAAATAAAAAATTTTAGACAGCTTTTAGAATTAAAAATTATAAGTTGCTTATACGTTTTTAGCTAACCAATCTCCAACTTCTTTTGTTCCAAAAGCCTTACCTTTCTCAGCTAAATCTTCAGTAACTATACCCTTGTTTAAAGCATTGTTTACAACTGCTCTAATTGCTTTTCCTTCTTCTAGTAAACCAAAGTTTTCAAACATCATTGCTGCAGATAAAACTGTTGCCATTGGGTTTGCTATATTCTTTCCAGTAGCTTGTGGGTATGAACCATGAATTGGTTCAAATAATCCAATATCAGCCCCTAAAGAAGCCGATGGCATTAATCCCATAGAACCTGAAATTACAGAAGCTTCATCTGTTAAAATATCTCCAAATAAGTTTTCTGTAATTAATACATCGTAACTATTTGGCCATTGAACTAAACGCATTGCAACAGCATCTACAAACTCATAAGAAACGGCAACTTCAGGATATTCTTTTTCCATCGCTTGCACAGTTTCTCTCCATAAACGCGATGTTTCTAACACATTTGCTTTATCTACACAACATAATTTTTTTGAACGCGTCATTGCTAATTCAAAACCTTTTTTAGCCAAACGTTGTACTTCTGCTCTTGTATAAACACAGTTATCAAAGGCTGTTTCTCCACCATCTCTTCTTCCTTTTTCACCAAAGTAAATACCACCTGTTAATTCTCTTAAGAAAACCAAGTCAGTACCTTCAATACGTTCTCTTTTTAAAGGAGATTTATCTAATAAAGATGGAAATGTAAATGTTGGACGAACGTTCGCAAATAACCCTAAGGCTTTACGCATTTTTAATAATCCTTGCTCTGGACGAACTTTTGCAGAAGGATCATTATCAAATTTTGGATGCCCAATTGCTCCAAACAACACAGCATCTGAATTTTTACAAATTTCATGTGTTTCATCTGGGTAAGGTTCACCAACCGCATCAATTGCAGCGGCTCCAGTTAATGCTGGTTTCCAGTTAATTTCGTGATTAAACTTTGAAGCAACCACATCACAAACTTTTACTGCCTGGTCAATTACTTCAGGACCAATTCCATCTCCCGCTAAAAGTGCTATATTTAATTTCATTTTTTTTAAGCTTTTGGCTGTTCGCTTTTGGCAATTTGCTCAATAACAGCTATAATTTATATTAATTTAATTTGTATTTAAGCTAATAGCAAAAGGCTAAAAGCACTATTTAAATATTCAACATTTTTTGAGTGGCTTTAATTGCAGATACTGTTTGATCTGAATCTAAACCTCTCGTTATAAATCTTTTCTCTTTTGTTTCCCAAGTAATTATAGTTTCACAAAGTGCGTCTGAAGTACTTCCTGGAGGAATTCTAACTGCATAATCGACTAACTTTGGTAATGATAATTTCTTTTCTTGATATATTTTTTTAATGGCATTCATAAAAGCATCAAATTGCCCATCTCCTTGCGCGTGTTCTTGATAATAGGCACCATCTATTGTTAACGCAACTGTTGTTGAAGGTTTTAATCCTTTTGAATGTGTTAACACATACGATTCGATAGTAATTTTTTCTTGATATAAATTACTGTCCAACACATCGGAAATTATATAAGGTAAATCTTCTTTCGTAACCAATTCTTTTTGATCTCCAAGTTCAATAATTCGTTGGGTAACTTTTTTTAAATCTTCATCATTTAATTGCAATCCTAATTCCTGTAAATTTTTTTCAATATTTGCTTTTCCAGAAGTTTTACCTAAAGCATATTTACGTTTTCTACCGAAACGTTCCGGCATTAAGTCGTTAAAATACAGATTGTTTTTATTATCACCATCAGCGTGAATTCCAGCAGTTTGCGTAAAAACATTATCACCTACAACTGGTTTGTTTGAAGGTATTCTAATTCCAGAAAATGTTTCAATTATTTTACTTACAGAATACAAAGAAGTTTCTTTGACTTGAATTTCAACTTCATCCTTAAAGAAATCATTTATAACTGCAACTACACTTGCCATTGGCGCATTTCCAGCGCGTTCGCCCATTCCATTTACTGTTAAATGAAGTCCTTTGGCTCCTGCTTTTATAGCTTCCATAACATTCGCTACACTTAAATCGTAATCGTTGTGTGCGTGAAAATCGAAATGCGTATCTGGATACTTTGCTGTTATTTGCGAAAAATAATCGAATGTTTGGTAATGTGTAAGCACTCCTAAAGTATCTGGCAGTAAAATTCTTTCTAAAGGAAGTGTCACTAAGAAATCTAAAAATTTAAATACATATTCAGGAGAATTGTGCATTCCGTTACTCCAATCTTCTAAATAAACATTGGTTTTAATTGCTGATTTTTGAGCTAAATCTACAATGTCTTTTATTTCAGTAAAATGCTGTTCTGGCGTTTTTTTAAGTTGGTGTGTTAAATGATTTAAAGAGCCTTTGGTTAATAAATTCTGAACCTTAGCACCCGCATTATTCATCCATTCGATAGACCTTCCTCCATCAACGAAAGTCAACATTTCAACTCTATCTATATATCCATGTTGGTTTGCCCAATCTGTAATTGCCTTTACGGCTTGAAACTCGCCTTCTGAAACTCTGGCTGATGCTACTTCAATCCTATCAACATTTAATTCTTCCAATAACAATTTTGCTATGGTTAATTTTTCTGCTGAAGGAAATGATACTCCTGAGGTTTGTTCACCATCACGAAGTGTAGTATCCATTATTTCTATTTTTCTTTTTTGCATTTTTAAAAACAATTGTTTACTGATATTCCTGCGAAGGCAGGAATCCATTTTTATGGTTTGTCTAGATTCCTGCCTACGCAGGAATGACAACCCAAAGTTTAATTAAAATGGTCTTGTTTCAGCAAAAGATGAAATTTCATCTTTCATTTTTGTTAAATAATCAATATCATCGTAACCATTTAACATGTTATCTTTTTTGTAACTATTAATTTCAAAAGACTCTTGCGCTCCTGAAGCTAAAATTGTAATTATTTGTTTAGGTAAATCAATTTCAATTTCTGTATTAGGGTCTGCTTCAATTGCTTTGTAGATTTTGTCTAAAAATTCAGCACTTACCTGAACTGGTAATACACCAATATTTAAACAATTTCCTCTAAAAATATCTGCAAAGAAACTTGAAACTACACAACG
>NZ_JBFLKT010000161.1:0-2860 GCF_040883305.1 Lutibacter sp. | reverse complement strand
CTATCTCTTGAGTCTATTACACCATCGTTATCATCATCATCGTCACAGGCATCTCCCATATTGTCATAATCATAATCTTCTTGGTTTGGGTTATATGAAGTTGGACAGTTATCTTCACAATCTAAAATTGAATCTCCATCACTATCACATGATAAATAAATTGCGTCAATTTCAAATTGACCAGGGCCAGTAAAATTCTCTGGAATAATTTCTTCGAAATATAGTTTTACAGTTTGCCCAGCATAGTTAGACAAATTAATTTCATGATTTTGATATCCTGTATCCCCATAAGTTGATGATTCTTCGTTATCATCTGTTGAAAGTGTATATAAGGTTGCAATAACGCTATCGTCCTGTACATTTCTCAATTGAACGTTAAAAATACGAGGTTGAGCTCTTAATTGTTGTTGAGGAGGTCCAATTAAATCATCACCGATATTAACAACTGTTGGTCCTCCAAAGAAGCTTAAATCCCAGGCCAACCTATCAATCCAAGTTAAAACACTATTTTGGCAAATAGTAACTTCTTGCCACATGGCAAAAACCATTGGCCCGTTACCATCAAAGCCATTTAAAGCACTATGATTTCCTTCTTGAATTTCATATTCCCACCAAAAATCAAAATTAGGTTCTTCCTCTTCTTCTTCGATAATTGATGGCCTATCTCTACTTTCTGCTGGTAAAATAGTCCAAGGTACAAAAGGTTCATTAGTTGTTATTAGGTTCCAACCAGTAAAATCTCCAGATTCAAAGTCACCATTAATTAAAATTTGGCAATTATTATCAATCTCCTTTGCTGAATAACTTTTATTAGTAGTTATATTTATAATGTCGTTTTTTGAAATTTCTAATGGTGGGTAAGCTCTAAGATCTTTTTTAAATTGTTCTTTTAAATTAGCATCGTTTAGTTCATTAATTGAATCAGTTTCTTTTTCACAGCCAACCAACAATGTAATTGTTAGTAGTAAATAGGTTAGTTTTTTTAGGTGTTTCATAGTGTTTGGTTTTAAATTATTTTAGATAAAAATGTTTAATTCATAAATTTATATAGATTTTTTTAAAAATCAAAGGTCTCAATTTTTTTATATTGGTGAATTTAGTAAAAAAACAAGATAGATAAAAATACTATGATTAGTTAGATTTTGCGAAATAGGGTGTTTTTATTTTAATTTTTAATCAAAAATATAGCCTATTTCTATATTGAAATAGGCTATATAAAGTTTTGTACTTATTTATCTTGGTCCATCATTAAAAGGATACGATGCATTAGCAACGCAATTTAGTATGCGTCTTCTTTCTCGGTTATCTATTAATCTGTATTTATACTTCCAGTTATTAACAATAAAGTACATTTTGCTTTTGAAACGGTTTGTTCTTCGGCTGTCTGAAACATCTTCCATGGCAGTAACTAATTCAATAACATCGTTAATTTCGTCTTGCATATTAGCACCTCTTTTTACCATCATATTTTCAATATTTGGCCAACAACCATCAATTATAACAGAACGGTACATTGAAGAAAAAGGATGATTATCTTTAGTATCTATTACTCCATCGTTATCATCATCGTCATCACAAGCATCTCCCATACCATCGTAATCGTAATCTTCTTGGTTTGGGTTGTATGTTTCTGGGCAATTGTCGCAAACATCACCTAAGCCATCATCATCAGTATCAGCTTGGTCTTCATTTGGTGTAAATGGGCAATTATCTTCAATATCTGGCACATTATCATCATCTGAATCAATTGGCCCACATGATGCTAACGCATATTCTATCATATTTCTTGAAAGTAGTAATTCTGATGAGGAACTAGAACCTGACATATCTGCAAAATCGCAGAAAAAAGCGACCCAAACACCATTTCCATAACAATAAGTTCCTCCTACAGGGTCAATCCCATTACCAAGTTGATCCCTATTAAAAGTCGCAAATATTTCAAAATCTGAACTTAAGTTGTAATAATCCCAATAACATTCAGCTTGGTTTCCACCACTAAAACTAGTTGGTAAACCCACAGAAATAGGATGCTCAGTATTAACGTTAACTGTAGTAGTATAACAATCAACTCTATATCCAGTTGCCATTGCTTCATTACTAAAACCAAAGTAAAATAAAACCTGTTGAGTGGCAGTATATTCTGATATTAATATTCCACCGTTATTTACAAAAGATTTAATTTGAGATATTGTAGTTGAATTGTAACTAAAATTTCTAAAAAGGTATAGCACATCATAATTAGATAGCCCTCCATTATCAATAATAGTTTGGCTTACATAATTTGCATTATAACCATTGGTATTAAAAAAAGTTTCCCAAGTTGAATCTGGTCTTGATAAAGCAATATTGGCGGTTACAATAATGTCGCGACTATTTAAAGATTTTTCAAGGTTATTTAATATTGGCGGAATCCAGTTTGGATCAAAATTATCTCCAGTTGTTGGTATTTCAAAAGGATTTTCAGTTTTTTGAATCGTTATTTCTGAATCCTCTAGTATCGCTGTTTCTTTTTCACAACTTAATACTAAAAGTAGTACGAGTAAAGCTGTAAAAGTTCTTAAATGTTTCATAGTATTTGGTTTTAAATTTTATTGAATTAGAAATGATTATTTTTAAACTGGTCCATCATTAAACGGATACGATGCATTAGCAACGCAATCCATAATGCGTCTTCTTTCTCGGTTATCTATTAATCTGTATTTATACTTCCAGTTGTTAACAATAAAGTACATTTTGCTTTTGAAACGATTTGTTCTTCTACTATCTGAAACATCTTCCATGGCATTTACCAAATTAATTACATCTTGAATTTCGTCTTGCATATTAGTACCTCTCTTTACCATCATATTTTCAATATTTG
>NZ_JBFLKT010000160.1:0-3251 GCF_040883305.1 Lutibacter sp. | reverse complement strand
TAAAAGATGAAGCTTTTTTCAATAAAATTACAAATTCAAAAATACCAGTTCTATTATTAATTAATAAAATTGATACTTCAACCCAAGAGCAAGTTGAAGAAAAATTATTGTATTGGAAAGAAAAAGTGCCAAATGCAGAAGTAACTTTAATTTCTGCTTTAGAAAAATTTAATGTCGAAGGCGTTTTTAATCGAATTGTTGAGTTGTTGCCAGAATCTCCGGCATTTTATCCAAAAGATCAATTAACAGATAAACCCGAACGTTTTTTTATTAATGAAGCTATTCGCGAAAAAATTTTACTTCACTATAAAAAAGAAATTCCGTATGCTGTAGAAGTTGAAACTGAAGAGTTTTTTGAAAGTGATAAAATAATTAAAATTCGTTCTGTTATAATGGTGGAACGCGAAACGCAAAAAGGTATTATTATTGGTCATAAAGGTTCCGCATTAAAACGTGTTGGCGTTGAAGCTAGAAAAGATTTAGAGAAGTTTTTTGGTAAAAAAATTCATTTAGAATTGTACGTAAAAGTGAATAAGAATTGGCGAAGTGATAAACGTCAATTACGTAGATTTGGATATAACGATTAATCCGAATACACAATATATGAATTATGAATTTAAAGCAATAATTAAGGATTTATTTGATTTTTTAAAAAATCCACAAGAGAGTTTTAACGTAACCCTTTCTACAAAACAAAAATGGAAAGTTTTATTTTCTATTTTGCTTTTAGATTTTATATTGGTAATTTTTGCTTCAGGAATTACATCATTTATTGATTCTTTTTTGTTTGAATTAAAATCGGATCCAATAGAAGAACTATTTTCTAATAAAGGAGCATTTTCAATTATTTTAATGGCTGCGGTAATTGTTCCATTTATTGAGGAACTAATTTTTCGTTTTCCCTTAAAATACGAACGAAATTTAGTCTTCCATTTTTTTGATTTTCTTACTAAAAATAGAGCAAAAACACTTTGGTTTAAGTATTTCAAAATATTTTTCTATTTGTTTGCGTTAGCATTTGCCTTAATGCATCTTTCAAATTACAGCAACACAAATAGTTTATTTTATATATTAGCTCCACTTATTGTATTACCTCAAATTATTGCGGGTATTACTTTGGGTTATGTAAGACTTAAACTTGGCTTTTTTTGGGGAGTTTTACAACACGGATTGTATAATTTAATTCTATTTTCTGTGGCTTTATTATTTTTCAATTCAAACCAACTAACAAAAATAAATAATACTGATTATTCACTAGAAATCAACATAGTAGAATTTGGTCTAAATAATCCTATAAGATTAGAAACCTACAAATCTGAAGATCGCATAGATTCTATAATTGGAAACAATACAACAGTTAAAGAACTTGTTGAAATTCTAAATTCTACAGATACCCTTTTACTCAAAAATTCAAAAAGACTAAATATTCATTTTATTAATAAAATCAATTCTAAAAGCCCTGAAACTATTATTTTAGATGAATTAAAAAAGGAATTCAAATAGAAATTTATATTTTAAACTTTCTAACTCTAACCCTTCAAGGTTTTCATCATAAAACCATATAATTCATCCATTTGTTTGTGTCCTTTTCTTCTTCCAATTCTTCCTAAAAAATACATAACAATCCACAGAATAGGTAAACCAATCACTATTATTAAAGCCATGCCATTATCTTCTTTTAAAGTCCACTGTACGTAGGCCATAATAGAAAAACCAATAAAAGCAACTGCTACAGCAAAATGAAAAAACATAAACAGCGTCCATAGTTGTGGTTTTGGACCAAACAATCCTTTTACAATTGTTTTTTCTGAATTATCATTTTCAATTTCAATATTTAGCTGCGGAGACCAAAAGTGGTTTTCATCAGCTGGAACATCAATAACTATATGGCCATCAACAATTTTACCACAAAAATTACAATTTTCAGACTTTAAATTTTTTTTAAATTTTGAAATTAAAACATCCTGACTTTCATTAAAATACATTTTAAATCTTGGACGTAAATGAATATCGCTATTTAAATAATCTTTCATATAGTTTGGTTTATTGAGTTTTGAAATATAGTAAATTTAATTAAATGTCTAATTTTGAATTCATAATACTTCAAAATTCAAATTTAAATTGCTTACTTTTGCAAAAAATTTCAAGACGAATTTTATGAGTAATATTGTAGCCATAGTAGGAAGACCTAATGTTGGAAAATCAACATTATTTAACCGTTTAGTGCAGCGAAGAGAAGCTATTGTAGATTCTGTAAGTGGTGTAACACGCGATAGACATTACGGGAAAAGCGACTGGAACGGAAAAGAATTTTCTGTTATTGATACTGGTGGATATGCTGTTGGCTCTGATGATGTTTTTGAAGAAGAAATTAGAAAACAAGTACAATTAGCTATTGAAGAAGCTGATGTAATTATTTTTGTGGTTGATGTTGAACAAGGAATTACTCCAATGGATTCTGAAGTTGCCAAGCTTTTACGTAAAGTAAAAAAACCAATTTTAATGGCTGTTAATAAAGTTGACAACGCCATGAGAGATGCTGATGCTGTTGAATTTTACAACCTTGGTTTGGGAGATTATTTTACAATTTCTTCTATTAATGGAAGTGGAACCGGTGAATTGTTAGATGCTTTGGCCGAAAAATTAGAAGATGCTCCTGAAGAAAAAGATGAATTGCCAAGATTTGCAGTTGTTGGTCGTCCAAATGCCGGAAAGTCATCTTTTATAAATGCTTTAATTGGTCAAGAAAGATTTGTGGTAACAGATATTGCTGGTACAACAAGAGATTCTATTGATACAAAATACAACCGCTTTGGATTTGATTTTAACCTAGTAGATACTGCCGGAATTCGAAAAAAATCTAAAGTAAAAGAAGATTTAGAATTTTATACGGTAATGAGGGCGGTAAGAGCCATTGAACATTGCGATGTTGCTATTTTAGTATTGGATGCAACACGTGGTTTTGAAGGTCAGGATGAAAATATTTTTTGGTTAGCAGAAAAAAATAAAAAAGGGGTTATTATTTTAGTAAACAAATGGGATCTTATTGAAAAAGAAACCAATACAATGCGCGATTTTGAAGCCCAAATTAGAAAAGAAATTGCACCGTTTACAGATGTTCCAATTTTATTTATTAGTGCATTAACAAAACAGCGTATTTTTAAAGCAATTGAAACTGCAGTTGAAGTTTTTGAAAATAGAAAAAAACGAATTCCAACAAGTAAACTTAACGATACTATGTTAGAAATTGT
>NZ_JBFLKT010000013.1:0-11413 GCF_040883305.1 Lutibacter sp. | reverse complement strand
CAAAATTCATTAAATTTATTAGAAATCATCTATAAATACAAAACTATTCAAGTATTAACTTTTGGATATTGTTTGAGCCCGTAAAGATTGTTTTTTTATCGAAATATTTTAAAGTGATAACTATCACATTCACAATAAAACGCACTTTAAATTTAAAGATATTCATTTTTTTATTGGCTGTTTTAATGTTAATTAGAAAAAAATTGTATTTTGCGACCATGTTAATCAATACTCTATTATATATTATGAAAAAACTAGTAAGTGTTTTTTTTGTGCTTTTTATTAGCGTTTCGATGTTTGCTCAAACATCAATCACAGGATCGGTAATAGAATCAAAAACAGGCCAACCTATTCCAGGTGCCAATATTAAGGTTGTAGGAAAATCAATAGGAACAACAACCGATTTTGATGGAAATTTTTCATTAAAAATTGCCCAAAACCCTCCATTCTCAATTGAGGTATCATTAATTGGTTATGCTTCAACTGAAGTTGAAATTACACAAAATGACCAAAAAATAACCATTTCATTAGAAGAGTCTGCTACCGCATTAGATGAGGTAGTTGTTTCTGCTTCTAGAACTCCAGAGCGTATTTTAGAATCTCCGGTAACCATCGAAAGAATGGATGTTAGAGAAATAAAAAATACTTCTTCACCAACGTTTTACGATGGTTTAGAAAACTTAAAAGGAGTAGATGTTAATACCAATAGTTTAACATTTAAATCTGTAAACACCAGAGGTTTTGCAACTTTTGCAAATACACGATTTATGCAATTGGTAGATGGAATGGATAATTCGTCACCCGCACTTAACTTTAATTTAGGAAACCTTTTAGGAATGTCCGAATTAGACGTTAATACTGTTGAATTATTGCCAGGAGCATCATCTGCATTATATGGTGCAAATGCTTTTAACGGTATTTTATTTATGACCAGTAAAAATCCTTTTAATTCTGAAGGAGTTAGTGTTTATGGAAAAACTGGTTTAACTTCATCTAAAGAAGCAGGAGACAATCAGTTTGCAGATGTAGGAATAAGAATGGCACATAAATTTAGTGATAAATTTGCTGCAAAAGCATCTTTTTCTTTCTTAAAAGGTACTGAATGGTATGCGACAGACTACAACGATTATGATCATCTAAATAGTATTCCAGGAGAATCTACCACTTTGGTGCCTGAAACAGGGCAAACAGCATTTGACAGATTGAATGTTTATGGAGATGAAGTGAAATTATCTGAGACACCATTTGGTGATTTGCAAGGTGTAGCTGGTTTTTTAGCTTCAACTACTAATCCAGAATTGGGACCATTAGTCGCTTTAATTCCAAAAGACGATGTCTCTCGTACAGGATATAAAGAAAGAGATTTAACGGACTATCAAGCCGAAAGTGCTAAAGTAGATATTGCCTTACACTACAAACCTTTTGAAGACGATTTAGAAATAATTTATAATGCTAAATTTGGTAAAGGAAATACAATTTACCAAGGGGCAAATAGATATAGCATTAAAAACTTCTTTATGCAACAACATAAAATTGAAGTTAGAAATGACGACTTTTTTGTAAGAGCTTATATGACAGATGAAGACGCAGGAGATTCTTACGATATGCGTTTTGCGGGTATTAATATGAACAAAGCAAATGCATCACAATGGTTTGGTACGTATGCAGGTGCATATGCTACCGGAGCAGGTCAAATTCTTCAAGGTGGAGGTTCTCCGGCTGATGTTGTAGCAGCTTCTGCTCAATTGCACGCTGGCGCTAGACAATTTGCAGATGCAAATGTTACTTTACAACCTGGAACACCTGAATTTAAGGCAGCTTTAGAAGCTACTGCTTCAGATCCAGATTTAGCTACAGGTGCTAAGTTTCAGGATAATACAAGAATATACCACGCCGATGCGAACTATAACTTTCATAAATTAGTTGATTTTGCAGATATACAGGTAGGAGGTTCTTGGAGACAATATTCTTTAAATTCTAGTGGAACCATTTTTACAGATTATGATGGTGCAATTGATTATAATGAATATGGTGCTTATACTCAAATTCAAAAGAAATACTTAGAAGATAGATTAAAATTTACAGGTTCTATTCGTTATGATAAAGCAAAAAACTTTGATGGTAATGTATCTCCAAGAATTTCATTGTCGTATTCATTAGGACAAGATAAAACTAGAAATGTAAGAGCGTCTTTCCAAACTGGATTTAGAAATCCAACCACACAAGATCAATACATTGGTTTAGATGCTTCACAAGCTATTTTAGTTGGATCTGCACCCGATAACTTAGATAGATATACCTCTAACCCTATAGCTAATAGTGCAACAGCACAACAATTAGGGTTTCCTGCTACAGTTCAATTAAGTGGTAGATCTGCCTATGAAAATGCTTATACATTAGCATCTCTTCGTGCATTTGGTGCAAGTGCTGCGGCTGGTTCTCCAAATCCTGGATTGTTAAAAGTTGGTAATTTTGATTATGTGAAACCAGAAAAAGTTACAGCTTATGAAATTGGTTATAGAGCAGTATTTGGTAGACTTTCTTTAGATGCAAGTGCATACTATAATAAATACGAAGATTTTATTGGAAACAAAACAGTTGTAGTACCACACTATGGTCAAGTTGATTTTTCTGATATTATTCCATTGCCAGCTCAATTAGGAGGTCCAACACCAGCTGCATTAATTGCAATTGGTAATGGTGATTGGCAACCATTTCAGGTGTATACAAATTCAAAAGCAGATATTGCATCTTACGGAGGTAGTGTTGGAGTTTCTTCCAAAGTTGCTGGTAATTATAGTGTTGGTTTAAGTTATACCTATGCTAAATTTGATTTTGATCAAGAAAGTGATCCAGATTATGAAGCAGGATTTAATACTCCAGAAAATAAAGTGAAATTTTCTTTTGGAAATACTGATGTAATCGAAAATTTAGGATTTAACGTAAATGTTCGTTGGAGTGATGAATATTTCTGGCAATCTTCATTTGTAGATGCTGTAATAGATGCAAGAACTGTGGTTGATGCTCAAATTAATTATACAGTACCAAAATGGAAATCTACTTTTAAAATTGGTGGAGCTAACCTAGGAGGTAAAGAATATTTAAGTGCTCCGGGTAATGGAAAAATTGGTTCTCAGTACTTTGCTTCTTGGACTATAAACCCATAATAAACTAGAAAAATAAATTATATAAAACGCCCTAAATTTTTAGGGCGTTTGTTTTTTGAAAAAAACTCACTATATTTTTTTCAAAATAAAATCAAAAAACTATCTTTGCAACCTGAAAAATGAGGTTAGACTAAAAAGATTAATTATCTAAAATATAAACAGTTAAAGTAATGACAAAGGTTACAGGTAAAGTTGCACAAATTATTGGTCCAGTTATAGACGTTGAGTTTCAATCTGGGGCAGAACTTCCAAGATTATACGATTCATTAGAAATTAAAAGAGAAGATGGATCACTTTTAGTATTAGAAGTACAGTCTCATATTGGTGAAGATACTGTTAGAACAATATCAATGGATTCAACTGATGGATTAAGTAGAGGGACAAAAGTTTTTGCTACTGGAAATGCAATTCAGATGCCTATTGGGGATGCTGTTTATGGGCGTTTATTCAATGTTATTGGAGATGCTATTGATGGATTAGGTGATTTACCTAAAGAAGGTGCAAACGGACTTCCAATTCACAGACAAGCACCAAAATTCGAAGATTTATCTACTTCAACAGAAGTTTTATTTACAGGAATTAAAGTAATTGACTTAATTGAGCCATACGCAAAAGGTGGTAAAATTGGATTATTTGGTGGAGCCGGAGTTGGTAAAACTGTATTAATTCAAGAGTTAATTAATAATATAGCAAAAGGTCACGGTGGTTTATCAGTATTTGCCGGAGTAGGAGAAAGAACACGTGAAGGAAATGACCTTTTAAGAGAAATGTTAGAGTCAGGTATTATTAAATATGGTGACGATTTTATGCACTCTATGGAAGATGGAGGATGGGATTTAACCAAAGTTAATAAGGAAGAAATGAAAGAGTCTAAAGCTACTTTCGTATTCGGACAAATGAACGAACCACCTGGAGCACGTGCACGTGTTGCCTTATCTGGTTTAACTATTGCTGAATATTTTAGAGATGGAGCTGGTGAAGGACAAGGAAAAGATGTTTTATTCTTTGTTGATAATATTTTCCGTTTTACACAAGCTGGTTCAGAGGTTTCTGCGCTTTTAGGTCGTATGCCATCTGCGGTAGGTTACCAACCAACATTAGCAACTGAAATGGGAGCAATGCAAGAACGTATTACTTCTACTAAAAATGGTTCTATTACATCTGTACAAGCGGTTTATGTACCAGCGGATGATTTAACGGATCCTGCGCCTGCAACTACGTTTGCGCATTTAGATGCAACAACAGTATTATCTCGTAAAATTGCTGAGCTAGGTATTTACCCGGCAGTAGATCCATTAGATTCTACTTCAAGAATTTTAACTGCTGATATTTTAGGTGATGAACATTATAATTGTGCGCAACGCGTTAAAGAGTTGTTACAACGTTATAAAGAATTACAAGATATTATTGCTATTTTAGGTATGGAAGAATTATCTGAAGAAGATAAATTAATTGTACACAGAGCACGTAGAGCTCAACGTTTCTTATCACAACCCTTCCACGTAGCTGAACAATTTACAGGAATCCCTGGTGTTTTAGTTGACATTAAAGATACTATTAAAGGTTTTAATATGATTATGGACGGTGAGTTAGATAAGTATCCGGAAGCAGCATTTAACCTAAGAGGTTCTATTCAAGATGCAATTGATGCTGGTGAAAAAATGTTAGTAGAAGCATAATTCAATTGACAATTATCAATTGAAATTATCAATTATCAATTAATTAAATTATGATTTTAGAAATAGTATCACCAGAAGCAACATTATTACATTCGGAAGTTGATTTAATTGCGGTTCCAGGTATTAATGGTGACTTTCAAATGTTAAACAATCACGCACCAATTGTTTCTTTACTTGTTGAAGGAACTGTAAGGTTTCAAGGAGCAAATGTAAAGATTGATGAAGAATTTGAAGCTAATTTTACAAATACCAAAGGAGAATATGCATTGCAAATAAAAAGCGGAACTATTGAAATGAAAGAAAACAAGGTTATTATTCTTGCGGACTAATTTTCAAATTTATATATAAAAAATGCCGAGTAAATTTGCTCGGCATTTTTTTGTAAAAATATTTTTTTTATTGAAATCTATACCCAATGGAAACACCACCTCTTCCAACAACTTCAATATCACTATTATCAAGCATGTCTCTTCCAATTCCGGCATATATTTCTGCCACAAAACCTCTTCTTGTTACCCATTTTCCACCAACTGAAATCCCTACAGCTAAATCTGTATATTTATGATCTTTTAGGCTAGGATCATAATTGTCGTAGTAATAATCGTCATAGTAATAATCATCAAATTTACCAGAATGTACCATTGTAAATGCCTCAATAAAAAAACCTTGCGCATATTTATTAGAGAAAAAATGTCTATAATATGGTGTTAAAGAAAATGTTCTGTACTCATCCAAACCATCTACATTATTGTCTAAACTTATAAGTGTTCCAAAACCTATAGAAGATTCTTCATTTAATATACGTTCGTAACCTACATCTAACCACTTAAAGCCAATTAAATTCGACATATTTAATTTTAATTCATTATTCATTTCGGAATAATTATTATTTTGTTGTGCAAATAATACAACACTGCTAATAAATAATAGCACAGTAAGGGTGATTTTTTTCATCAGAATTTTGTTCTTTTAAGTTAAAGGTTAAATATAATTAATTGTTTATACTAACAAACAAAAATGATGCCTAATATTTTGTATATATTAAAATGTACTTAAAAAAGTACCTCGTTATTATAAACAAAATAAAACAGAAAGAGCTTGTTCGAGTTTATCTTCATTTAATAATTTTTTTACAACTGAATGTAGCTGATTTTCTTTCTCGGTTTTATCTTTAATTGCTAATATAGTAGTTAAAATTGCAGTTTTTTTTATTTTTTCTATTTCTTTTGAAGAAGGAGTCTTAGGTAAATTTCCTAACCGACCTAAATTATTACCTGTTAAAATGGTACTATTTAAAGCGTGTTTTGGAAGACTATCTACTCCGATGCCTTGGTTAAATATTGGTTTAGGAATTTCAAATAAAGATTCTTCAATAAGTCTAGCGTACCAACTGCCTCCCATACGAGCCACTAAATCTAATTTTTTAGTGTCTAAATTTCCGTTAGTATCTAAATATTTATTGTTAATATGAATACAAACTACTCTTGAAATTACTAAATTTCCAGCACCTCCTTCTTTTCCTAATTCAATAATATTGTCTACCACACACTCAAATGAAACAGGTGATTCTGCAACTCTTGGTGGTGTAATTTTTACAGATTTAATAGGTGTTAAACCCGATTTTATGAATTCGTTAATGTCAATATCATATTCTGTACTGGAGAGCGACATTTGCTCAACAATTGGAAAATTCACAATATTTATTACAACTTCTTTTGTAGATTTTACATTTTCTAAAGTATGTTTAGTGGTGTTGTTTTTTACTCTTCTAGCAGGAGAGAAGATTAAAATAGGTGGGTTTGCACTAAACACATTAAAAAAACTAAATGGACTTAAATTTACATTGCCATTCGCATTAACTGTACTCGCAAAGGCAATGGGTCTAGGAGCTACCGCAGTTAATAAAATACTATGTAATTCGGCAGTAGATATAGAGCTTGGATCTATTGTTGTTATTTCTGATTTCATTATTTTTTTTATAAAGTCCCTCTACTTTCTTGTTCTCTTTCTATGGCTTCAAATAAGGCTTTAAAGTTTCCAACTCCAAAAGATTGCGCTCCTTTTCTTTGAATTATTTCAAAAAACATTGTTGGTCTGTCAACCACTGGTTTTGTAAATAGTTGTAATAAATATCCTTCATCATCTCTATCAATTAAAATTCCATGCTCTTTTAAAACTTCAACATTTTCATCTATATCTCCAACGCGTTCTAACAAATCATCGTAATATGTTTCTGGAACATATAAAAATTCAACTCCTCTATTTCTCATTTCAGAAACGGTTTCTACAATATTATTTGTTGCCAAAGCAATGTGCTGCACTCCTGCACTGTTATAAAAATCGAGGTATTCTTCAATTTGA
Source organism: Lutibacter sp. (assembly GCF_040883305.1). GTDB lineage: Bacteria > Bacteroidota > Bacteroidia > Flavobacteriales > Flavobacteriaceae > Lutibacter. The sequence continues at coordinate 4,206 of NZ_JBFLKT010000013.1, read as the reverse complement.
GATTTCTTTTTACCTTTTGCAGGTTCGTTTATTGGAAATTTAATTCTTCCATTTCCATTGGACATTACTTTACTCATTAATGCAGTGTAATCTGTTGAGATATCGTCATCAGTAAACGAAATAATTTGAGCAAACCCCATTGTTTTTGCATAAAATTCACACCATTTTTTCATTTCTCCCCAACCAACATTACCAACCATGTGATCTACATAATTTAAACCAACTGGTGTTGGATTGTAATGCGATTCCCATTTTTTATAGCCCGGTAAAAAAACACCGTTGTAATTTTTTCGTTCTACAAAAATATGCACAGTTTCGCCATACGTATAAATTCCTGAGCGTATTACTTCTCCATGTTCATCTTTTTCAACGGTTGGTTTTAGGTACGATTTTGCACCTCTGGAAGTGGTTTCTTCCCAAGCTTTTTTGGCATCTTCAACCCACAGGGCAACAATTTTAACACCGTCTCCATGGATATTAATATGTTGGTTAATTTCTCCATCTTTTTGAAGAGGAGAGGTAAGTACTAAACGTATTTTATCTTGTTTCAATACATAGGAAACTCGATCTTTTAACCCAGTTTCTAATCCTGCATAAGCTTCAGATTGAAATCCGAAAGCAGTTTTATAAAAATGTGCAGATTGTTTTGCGTTTCCAACATATAATTCTATATAATCTGTACCTAATAATGGTAAAAAATCTTCTGCTTCTTCAAAGAGTTTTTCTAAACTATAAGTGGTATTTTGTATGTTTTTTAAGTTTTTGATTTTTGCTGCCATTTTTTTTGATTTTTATTAAATAGTAAATTTGTTGTTCCAAATTTTAATCTAGCCACGACTTATAATAATCTTGATCTGCAATTTTAAGCGCATTTTCTGTAACCATAAGTGGTTTAAAAGTATCTACCATTACAGCCAGTTCATTTGTAGATTTTTTACCAATACTGCGTTCCATTGCTCCAGGGTGAGGACCATGTGGAATTCCAGCTGGATGGAGTGAAATATGTCCGGCATCAATATCATTTCTACTCATAAAATCTCCATCAACATAGTATAAAACTTCATCAGAATCTATATTGCTGTGGTTGTATGGCGCTGGAATTGCATCTGGATGGTAATCGTACAGGCGAGGTACAAAACTGCAAATTACAAAAGCATCGGATTCAAATGTTTGATGCACTGGTGGTGGTTGATGAATTCTACCGGTAATTGGTTCAAAATCGTGGATTGAGAAAGCATAGGGATAATTATGTCCGTCGTAACCAACAACATCAAACGGATGCGTGGCATATACCATATCAAATAGTTGATTTTGTTTTTTAATTTTGATTAGAAAATCTCCCGTTTCGTTATGCGTTTCTAATTCTTGAGGTTTTCTAATATCACGTTCGCAAAATGGTGAATGCTCTAACAATTGACCGAACCAATTTCTGTAACGTTTAGGTGTGTAGATTGGTTTATAACTCTCTACAATAAATAATCGATTATCGGTTGTGTCAAAATTAATTTTATAAATAGTTCCTCTTGGAATTAGTAAGTAATCGCCATATTTAAAATCTAAATTACCTAAATGTGTGCGTAATTTTCCAGTTCCTTTATGAACAAAAATAAGTTCATCGGCATCTGTATTTTTATAAAAATAATTTTTGGTTGACTCTTTAGGAGCTGCTAAAATAATATTACAATCGCTATTTGTAAGTACAATCTTTCTACTGTCTAAATAATCATTTTCAGATTTTACTTGAAACCCTTTAAGTCTGTATGATTGAATATTAACTGCTTTTGCAATTTTTGGAGCTACACTATAAGGTTCTGCTATTTTTTTAACCTGTGTAGGTCGGTTTTCGTGATATAAATTACTGTACATTCCATCAAAACCAATAGTTCCAAAAAGTTGTTCATAATAAAAGTCACCATTTGGTTTCTTAAAAATTGTATGTCTTTTTGGAGGAATGTTTCCAAGTTTATGATAGATTGGCATCTTATTTTTATTTAAAAATAGTTATTACTTTCTGTTTTGCAATTCTTTTATAGCAATATCTAAAGATTTTTCTGTTAAGTTAATACCTTTTGGGCAAACTTCATAGGTTTTTTGTAAGGCATCTTTTATTACGTTAGAAGTATCTTTAAATAAAATTTCATCTGTAATTTCACCTTCATTTTCCATTAAAAAGGCAAAAACTCTTGCCATTCCGCAATTGGCAATAAAATCTGGAATAATGGCTATTTTTTTATCGACTTCAGATAAAATCTTGCCCATAAAAATTTCTTTATCGTTAAAAGGAACATTTGCTCCGCAGCTTACAACTTCCAAGCCGTTTGCGATCATAGTATCTAATTGACTTTTTTCAACCATTCTAGAACCAGCTGCCGGAATAAATATTTCTGCTCCAACACTCCAAATTTGTTGCATTATAATTTCAAAATCTATAAAAGTAGCTTGTTCTTTTAAACTTTTTTTACCTGCTAATAGTACTTCAATTTCTTGAATGCTAAAACCTTCAGTATTTATTAAACCACCATTATAATCAACAATTCCAACAATTTTAACGCCGTAATTTGCAAGATAGAATCCTGCGGAAGCGCCAACATTACCCCATCCCTGAATAATTGCTCTTTTCTCTTCGATTTTGCCGCCCCAAATATTGTAATAATGTTTTACAGCTTCACTAACACCATAACCCGTAATTAAATCTGCTATTTTATAATTATTAGTGGTAGTTGGAATGTATTTTTTATCTGTAACTTGTTTGGAAACACCATATTGTAAACGTTCAATTTTATCTTTGTGTTTGCTTATTTCCATACTAAAAAAACCGTTTACAACACCTTCTTGAGGATGTGATAAACCATAACTTTCGGTAATTGGAATTACTTCAACAAGTTCATCAATATTTAAATCACCGCCCGTTCCATAATAATTTTTTAATAATGGCATTATTACTTTATACCATCTTTTTAAAACTTCTGCTTTTTTAGGATGTTGAGGATCAAAATTTATTCCAGATTTAGCACCTCCAATTTGAGGCCCCGAAACAGTAAATTTTATTTCCATAGTTTTTGCCAAGGATTCTACTTCATTTCTGTTCAGGCCTTTACGCATTCGAGTTCCACCTCCTGCTGCGCCTCCTTTAAGGGAGTTAATTACTACCCAACCTTCGGCACCCAACTCTTTATCTTTCCATTCAAAAACTATTTCTGGTGGTGTTTGTTCAAATTCTTTTATTAAACTGGACATATTTTTTTATTTAAAACATTATATAAATCAAAAATATGGTTTAGGAGAAGTCAATATTTTTAAACTGCTTAATAAATTTAATTATAGCATAAAACAATGTAAAAAGATTAAATATTAGAATAAAAATCTACAAAACACTATATTTGATGTGTTAAAATATGTTTTTTCTAAAATGAGTTTAAAACTAGATACAATAGATTTAAAAATTCTTGAATTAATTCAAGAAAACGGGCGGATAACTATAAAAAGTATGTCTGAAATATTAAACCTTTCAACTACACCTGTTTTTGAAAGAATAAAGAAACTGGAAAAAGAAGGATTTATAAAACAATATACGGCTTTGTTAAATGAACGAAAATTAGGTTTAAAACAAACGGTTTTTATTAGTTTAACCTTAAAAGAACACAACAGAAGTTATTTAACAAAGTTTGAAAAAGATATTAATACGTTCCCTGAAGTTATGGAATGTTACCGTATAACTGGAAATTTTGATTTTTTGGTGAAGGTAATTGTAAAAGATATAGAAGATTACGAGAATTTTATTTTAACGAAACTTTCTTTGTTGAAAAATTTAGGGAATGTACAAACTCATATTGCACTTTCTGAAGCTAAAAACTCCACTAAAATTAGTAGTGAAATATTAAAAAAGCTAGTTTAAGCTGATACTTAAAAAACTGTTATTGCGAGTTTTACTTTTTTTTAAGTAAAATGTGGCAATCTGTCTATCAACTATCAGATTGTCAAAGTTGTACCTCCTTCGAAAAGATGCAAATGACTAACATTCAGATATTATTCTTCTTGCTTATATTTAACTTTTGTTGACAGATAAATAATCAGGCAATCTAAATTCCAAAGGAGAAAAACTTTTTTTCACTCTAAAAAATCGCCTTTAATTGAATTGTTCCTGTATGAATTGTTTTTGAAGTTTCACTTTTTCTACCTAAATAATTTAAGTTTAAATTTAAGAAT
>NZ_JBFLKT010000159.1:0-3480 GCF_040883305.1 Lutibacter sp. | reverse complement strand
GCAAACTTACCAACTTGAACATAATACTTAGTTGCATCAATTAAAACTTCATTATCAACATCTGGAGAATCGAATTCAGTTCTTCCAACAAATTCATTTCCATCTTTTCTGTCAATAATTACTTTAAAAGTTTTTCCAACTTTTTCCTGATTTAAATCCCAAGAAATCTGACTTTGAAGTTCCATAATATCATTAACACGTTGTTGTTTCACTTCTTCTGGTACATCATCTTCTAAATTTGCAGCGTGTGTATTTTCTTCGTGCGAATATGCAAAAGCTCCTAAACGCTCAAAACGCATTTCTTGAACCCAGTCTTTCAATTCTTGAAATGCGGCTTCAGTTTCACCTGGATAACCAACAATTAAAGTAGTTCTAATTGCCATATTTGGCACAGACTTTCTAAATTCTGTAATTAAATTAGTCGTTTTTTCGTGCGAAGTTCCTCTACGCATAGACTTTAAAATAGCATCGTTAATATGTTGTAACGGAATGTCTATATAATTACAAACTTTAGGTTCGCTATGTATTACTTCTAAAACATCTAACGGAAATCCAGTTGGAAATGCATAATGCAAACGGATCCACTCAATACCTTCAACTTTTGCCAATTCTTTTAACAAATCTGCCAAGGCTCTTTTTTTGTAAATATCTAATCCGTAATAGGTTAAATCTTGTGCAATTAAAATCAGTTCTTTAATTCCTTTTTTAGCCAGTTTTGTTGCTTCAATAACTAGATTTTCAATCGGAGTTGAAACGTGTTTACCACGCATTAGTGGAATGGCACAAAACGAACAAGGTCTATCACAACCTTCAGCAATTTTTAAATAAGCATAATGTGTTGGCGTGGTTGTTAAACGTTCACCTACCAATTCGTGCTTATAATCTGCATCTAAAACCTTTAATAAATTTGGTAAATCGTGTGTGCCAAAATACTCATCAACATTAGGGATTTCCTTTTGTAAATCTGGTTTATATCGTTCGCTTAAACAACCAGAAACATAAACTCTATCAACTTCACCTAATTCCTTTTTATTTACATAATGTAAAATAGTATTTACAGATTCTTCCTTTGCATCACCAATAAAACCACAGGTATTTATAACAACAATATTTCCATCATCATTTTCATCTTCGTGAACAACATTTTTATTGTTTGCTTTTAACTGTCCCATTAACACTTCACTATCGTAAACGTTTTTAGAACAACCTAAAGTTACAACATTGATTTTATTTTCTTTCTTTGTTTTTGTACGCACAAATTTTGTATTTTAAATTTTATTTTTTGCAAAAGTAAGTAAACCTTTTTAATTGAGTTTAGTCTAAATATAAATACGCAAATTTTTAACTTTTTATATATGAAAAAATACTTCTTATTTATTACGCTATTAGTCAGTATTTTTTCCTGTTCACAAAATGAAGACTTATCAACAACAGAAAAGTCTATTTATTTTCCACCAATAACAGGACATAATTGGGAAACAATTACTCCTTCTGAATTAAATTGGAATACTCAAGAAATTGAACCATTAATAACTTATTTAGAAGAAAAAAATACAAAATCGTTCATTATTTTATACAATGGTAGAATTGTTATTGAAAAATATTTTGGTGATCATTCCGAATCAAAACCTTGGTATTGGGCAAGTGCTGGAAAAACATTAACCTCAATAATAACTGGTATTGCCGAAGAAAAAGGTTTACTAAATATAAATAATAAAGTTTCAGATTATATAGAAACTGGTTGGACAAGCTTACCTGTAACTAAAGAAAATTTAATTACTTGTAAGCATTTATTAACTATGACATCTGGTTTAGATGATAGTTTAGGGGATAAAGTTAGTCCAGCAAATTTACAATATTTATCAGATGCTGGAACAAGTTGGGCTTACCACAATGTATATGTAAAATTACAAGATGTTATTGAAACTACTTCAAAGCAATCATTTTCAACATTTTTTAATACAAATTTGAGGGATAAAATTGGAATGACAGGAACCTGGTTGCAAACTGGTGATTTTAGTGTATATTATAGTACAACTAGAAGCATGGCAAGGTTTGGTTTATTAGCATTTAATAAAGGAGCCTGGAATTCAACAAAAATTATAAATGAAGATTTTTTTATAAATTCAATAAATACTTCTCAAAATATAAATAAAGCCTATGGGTATTTATGGTGGTTAAATGGAAAATCTTCTTATCATTTACCGCAATCTCAATTTGAATTTCAAGGAAAATTAATCCCAAATGCTCCAAATGATTTATATGCTGCTTTAGGTAAAAACGATCAAAAAATTTATGTTTCGCCAAGTAAAAAGTTGGTAATTATTAGAATGGGTGAAAGCTCAGAAGGTACAAATTTTGCCCTTTCAAATTTTGACAACGAACTTTGGGGAAAAATTAATTTAATAATAAATTAAAAATTATTTATAGTTAACAGGAAGTTTTCTTGCCTTTGTTAATTTTTCAAAAGCAAACCCTAACTGTAATAATTTTTGTTCTTGATAAGGTTTTGCAATAAATGTTAAACTAATTGGCTCATCTGATTTTTTATATCCCATTGGTACGGTTAAACAAGGATATTTTGCAACTGCGGCAAAACCTGCATGGTAATTATTTATAGATAAAATAGCATCTAAATTATACGCTTCCATCGGAGTATTTAAAAATTCAATACCATTTTTATACAAATTTTGTTTTACCAATTCAAATGCTTCAGTCGATGTAGTATCATTTAAAATTCCTTCAAATAATTGTTGCCCATAAGGTGCGCGTTTTATTGAATCTAATAAATTTAGATTTACAACATCCTCAACAGATGAAATTTCAACAGTTGGATCAGCATAATTTTTCAAATAATCTGGCAAATCTTGTTTCATATCAATATTTAACAAGGTTAAAAAACCATTTAAGCCAACTTTAGGTTGCTCAAATTCAACTATTTCTGCTCCTGCTCTTTTAATAATTTGGATTGTTCTTTTGTAAATAGAATCTGCTAATAGCGCTGTTATAACTCCAAATCTTTTTCCTCTTAAGGTTGAAGTACTTAAAGAATCTATATAATTTAATTGCTTGTCATTTCCTTTGGTTGCTGCATCTTCTATATCTTCACCTAACATTGCTGAAAGAAAAATGGCATTGTCCTTAACACTTTTTGTCATTGGACCTGGAGTGTCTAAAGTACTTGAAATTGGTACAATTCCGGTACGACTTAATAAACCTATAGTCGGTTTTAATCCCACCACAGAATTTTGACTTGATGGCGATAAAATAGAACCTGAAGTTTCTGTACCTACTGCTGCAACTGCAAAATTTGCAGCTACTGTTACGCCACTTCCTGAACTTGAGCCTCCAGTTTCAAAAACTTTTCTTCCATATGGATTTAATGTTTGACCTCCAACAGCACTATAACCAACAGGACAACCACTGCAAAAATAATACGCCCACTCACTTAAATTGGCTTTTCCTAAAATTAAGGCACCG
>NZ_JBFLKT010000158.1:0-7248 GCF_040883305.1 Lutibacter sp. | reverse complement strand
TGTGGTGTAACAGATATTTTCTTTTTATTTAAGGTATTATTTGATGATGCTGTTTGTATGTTATTAGATTAGTGAAGAGATAATACGTAACTAAAAAATATTTGAACAAATTATAACGTTTTTGTGTTGATAATCAATCGAAAACGATTGCGGAAACAGTCTTTTATTTCATTCCTTTTTTCATCTTAAAAGTGTAAATTTGTAAGGTTAAAAAGAATACAATTAAGTAAAACATAAAATAATGAGAAAACAAATAGTTGCAGGAAACTGGAAAATGAACAAAAACGTTGAGGAATCAACACAATTAGCAAGCGAAATTGTAGGTGAAGTTAAAGGTTTAAACCTTGAAAATACACGCGTAATAATTACACCAACTTTTGTTAATATTAGTGAAGTTGTTAAAGTTACAAAAGGTTCGCCGGTTGAGGTTGCTGCACAAAATATGCACCAAGCAAAAAGCGGTGCTTTTACGGGAGAAATTTCAGCTGAAATGTTAACTTCTTTAGGATTAAAAACAGTTATTTTAGGACATTCTGAAAGACGTGAATACTTTGGAGAAACCGATGCTATTTTAGCTGAAAAAGTTAATGCTGCTTTAGCAAATGGTTTGGAAATAATTTTCTGTTTTGGTGAAGTTTTAGAAGATAGAAAATCTGGTAATCATTTTAAAGTTGTTGAAAGTCAAATTAAAAACGGATTGTTCCATTTACCAGTTGAAGCTTGGAAAAATATTGTTTTAGCATACGAACCAGTTTGGGCAATTGGTACCGGTGAAACTGCTTCTCCAGAACAAGCGCAAGAAATGCACGCTTTTATTAGAAAAATTGTTGCGGACAAATACAATACTGAAGTTGCAGAAAATGTTTCTGTTTTATACGGAGGAAGTGTGAACCCTGGAAATGCTAAAGAAATTTTTTCTAAAAAAGATGTAGATGGTGGTTTAATTGGTGGTGCTGCTTTAAAAGCTGATAACTTTATTGCTTTGGTAAAATCATTCTAAATACCATTTGAAATTTAGTTAAATAACTTATAAATATAAATACGGTTTCCTTAAAATATGATAGGAAACCGTATTTTTGCATTCTGAAATAATAATATTATGGATTTAAAATATATTGGATATACATTTTTAGTGGAACCAAAAGAGCCTGCAACTGAAATTTTAATTGCTCAATTAGGTTTTGCCGGGTTTGAAAGTTTTGTGGAAAATGAAGATGGTGTAACTGCCTATATTCAAGAAGGCGATTGGAATTCGGATATTTTAAATGATATTCAAATATTAAATTCAAATGAGTTTAAATTTAAAATTAAGGAAGAAGTAATTGAGCATACGAATTGGAATAGTGAGTGGGAGAAAAATTTCAATTCAATTCAGGTAGATAATTTAGTGAGTATTAGAGCACCGTTTCACGAAAATCCAAATTTGAAATATGATATTGTGATAGAACCAAAAATGAGTTTTGGAACTGGACATCATGAAACCACACATATGATGGTGCAACATTTGCTAAATTTAGATTTATCGGGTAAAAAAGTGTTGGATATGGGTTGTGGAACTGGAATTTTAGCAATTTTTGCTGAAATGAAAGGAGCAAAACCAATTGATGCCATCGATATTGATAATTGGTGTTATTTAAATTCAATAGAAAATGCTGAGCGCAATAATTGCAAACAAATTTCTGTTTTTGAAGGAGATGCTTCCCTATTAATCAATAAAAAATACGATGTAATTATTGCAAATATTAATAGAAATATTTTACTGAATGATATGCAATCTTATATGGATTGTTTAAACGATGATGGCGTAATTTTATTTAGTGGCTTTTATCAGGAAGATATTCCAATTATAAATGCAGAAGTTTCAAAATACGACTTTAAAATTGATACAATTATAGAACGAAATAATTGGGTGGCTTTAAAGTATAAAAAATAATTTATTAAATTTATCAAATGAGTACAAAAACAAAAAAACAAGACGAGGTTGATACTTTAGAGCAAGAAACAAATCAATATGAAATAGTGTTGTTTAATGATGATGTTAATACATTTGATTTTGTGATTGATTCTTTAATTGAAGTTTGTGAACATACTTTAGAACAAGCGGAACAATGTACTATTTTAGTGCATTATAAAGGGAAATGTACCGTAAAAACTGGTGAATATAACGAGTTAAAACCACGTTGTACCAAATTACTTAGCAAAGGTTTATCTGCAGAAATAGTATAAAAAAAAGTCGGTATTTTCATACCGACTTTTCCAAAGAGTTACTTAACCAAAAAGAACACTATTAATTAAAAACGAAAAAGATATAACTCTTTATCTTTTAGACGGTAATAGATTTAATTCTTACAATAATTGGCTTTTTTAAAAGTTAAATTTCAGTTAACTATTATTTAGCATATACTAAGAACGAAGAATTTTTAGAAGGTATTAATTAAGTATAATTTTTTATTATGCGTGCATAATATAATATTTGCTATATTTGAAAAAATCTGAAATATGAAATCGGCAAAACTTACTCAACTTTTAAATATAACATATCCAGTAATTCAAGCTCCTATGTTTTTGGTTTCTAATACAAAAATGGTAATTGAAGCAATGAAAGCCGGAATTGCAGGTTGTATTCCAGCATTAAATTACAGAAATTTAGAGGAGTTACGGGCGGCAATAATAGAATTAAAAGCAGCTAAAGTTACTGGTGGATCGTTTGGTTTTAATTTAATTGTAAATAAATCTAATATAAAATATAAAGGTCAGTTAGCAATTATTTGCGAAGAAGGAGTAGATTTTATTATCACATCCTTAGGAAGTCCAGAAGAAACTATTAAACAAGCACATAAAAAAGACATCAAGGTATTTTGTGATGTTACAGATTTAAAATTTGCCAAAAAGGTAGAAAGCCTGGGAGCAGATGCCATAATTGCGGTTAACAATTTAGCTGGTGGACATAGAGGAAACAGTTCTCCGGAAACTTTAATTAAAGAACTTGTAGAAAATTGCAACATTCCTGTAATTTCTGCTGGTGGAGTGGGGCGTAAGTCTGATATTGATACAATGTTAAGTTATGGAGCAATTGGAGTTTCTGTTGGGAGTCCTTTTATTGCTTCGACAGAAGCTGGCGTAACAGATGATTATAAGCAAGCGTGTGTAGAATACGGTGAAAAAGATATTATTATGACTGAACGTATTTCTGGAACTCCATGTACAGTAATTAATACTCCTTATGTTCAAAAAATAGGAACAAAACAAACATGGGTTGAATCTTTTTTAAATAAAAATAAAAAGTTAAAGAAATGGGTAAAAATGGCTCGTTATATGATTGGGACAAATGCAGTTACTAATGCAGCAACAAAAGCAACTTATAAAACAGTTTGGGTTGCCGGGCCTAGTATAGAATATACCAAAGAAATTTTACCAGTAAAAGATATTGTAGCTGAATTAGTTAGTTGATATTTTTATTCTATATTTTTAAACGAAAACAAACTTGAAAAAATATAATAGCTTAAACTTTTTTAAACATACTTATTGTGAATTTGAGATGATTCACAACGATTTTTGCAAGCAAGAATCAATTGATTTTAAAAGTAAATCTGGGAGTTTGTATTATTATACTAACCAAGGTGTGTACCGCTATTCAAATCATTGGGGAAGAGTCGCCAATTGTAGGTGGAAAATTAGTGGAATAGAAGCTTATAAAAACCAAATATATTATGTTGGTTATGCTAATTGGGTGGATTTTTTTCCGTTAAATACTTCCGAAAAATTTTTTTATTTAGAAGTTGATTTCATTAAAAAAGAAGTTGAAATTTGTTGTAAAAGAGAAAATGACACTACAACTAATTCTATAATGACGTTAGACTTAGCTCTTAAGAAATTAAAGCAAATTAAGACTATATTTAAAGAATATAAATGGGCGTTATATTTTAACGAAAATATTGATGTTTTAAGAAAAGAGTTAATTTACAATCTTATTAATTCAGAAAAAGATTTACATATGCTTAAACAAGATTTGAAAAAAATAAAAAGTAAATTTGAAGCTGGAAATTAATCTTAATAAAAATATGAATATTCCCAAAACGAGTTTCCCTCGTGTTGTAATTATTGGAGGTGGTTTTGCTGGACTTGCGGCTGTAAAAGGGTTGAAAAATCAAGAATTGCAAGTAGTTTTAATAGATAAACACAATTATCATACATTTCAACCTTTGTTGTATCAAGTTGCAACAGGAGGTTTAGAGCCAGATTCTATTGCATATCCACTTAGAAAAGTTATTAAAAACCTACCAAATTTTTATTTTAGATTAACAGAAGTATTAAACATAGATTCCGAAAAAAGAAAAATACAAACAACTATTGGAGAATTAAAATATGATTATTTAATTATAGCAACGGGTTCTAAAACAAATTATTTTGGCAATACAAATATTGAAAAATATAGTATGGCTATGAAAAATGTGCCACAATCTTTAAACTTGAGAAGTTTAATAATTGAAAATTTTGAAGATGCTTTATTAACTGAAAATTTCGAACAACGAAATGCTTTAATGAATTTTATTATAGTAGGAGGTGGACCTACAGGAGTTGAATTAGCAGGTGCTTTGGCTGAAATGAAAAAAGGTATTTTACCAAAAGATTATCCGGATTTAGATATCCGACAAATGCAAATTAATATTATTCAAGGAAGCAATCGATTGTTAAAAGCAATGAGTGAAAAAGCTTCAGAAAAGGCAGAAGATTTTCTAATTAATCTAGGAGTTAATATTTATAAGAATGCACACGTAACAAATTATGATGGTTATAAGGTTTCAACAGATGCAGATTTGTCTTTTGAGTCAGCTACAGTAATTTGGGCAGCTGGTGTTAAAGGTGCTACTATTAAAGGTTTAAATAACGAATGTGTAATTGAGCGTGCAGAAAGAATTAAAGTTGATGCGTATAATAAAGTTAAAAATCACAAAAATATATTTGCAATTGGAGATGTTGCCTGCATGAATGTTTCTGATTTTCCAAAAGGACACCCAATGATGGCACAACCTGCTATTCAGCAAGGTGTACATGTAGCAAAAAACTTAATTGCAGAGTTACACCATAAACAACTAAAACCTTTTAAATATATTGATAAAGGAGCAATGGCAACAATTGGAAGAAACAAAGCGGTTGTAGATTTAAAAAATATAAAATTTCAAGGTGTTTTTGCCTGGTTTGTTTGGATGTTTGTACACTTATTTTCATTGATAGGATTTAGAAATAAAGCTGTTGTCTTTTTTAATTGGGTGTATAATTATATTCGTTTTGATAGAGAAACACGCCTTATAATACGACCTTTTAAAAATAGAAATAAAGAATCTTTTTGATATTTTTTTTAATTTTTACTTTGAAAAGTACTTTTCTATCGTAGGAAACACAAAGTTAAATCCAGTTTTTTTTATTTTTTCCGAAGAAACTCTACTTCCTTGTAAAATAATAATAGCAAGTTCGCCTAAAGCAATTTTTAGAACAAATGAAGGAATATTAGGAAGCCACATCGGTTTTTTTAATGTTTTTGCAATTGATTTTGTCAATCCTTTATTAGTAATATGTTCTGGTGCAACTGCATTGTAAACACCATTAAGTTCCGCATTTTCAATTGCTGAAACATACATATTGCATAAATCTTCCATAGCAATCCAAGGCATATATTGTTTTCCGCTGCCTAAAGCAGCACCTACTCCAAGTTTTATAGGTTTCATAATTTTCTCTAAAGCGCCTTCCTCTTTTGAAAATACCACTCCAGATCTTAAAATAACAGTTCTTATATTTAATGAATTAAACTTAGCGGCTTCTTTTTCCCAAAGAACACAAATTTTACTTAAAAAATCGCTGTTAGGAGTATCATTTTCTTGAAATATTTTTTCTGAAGTTATTGCACCATAGTAGCCTACACCTGAAGATGATATAAAACCTTTTAAATCAGGGTTTAATTCTTTAACTTTTTCAAATAATAAGTTTGTGGAATTAACCCTGCTAGCTATTAATTCTTTTTTTCTTGCTTTAGTCCAACGTTTATCTGCAATACCCGCACCGGCTAAATGAATAATATAATCTGTATTTATAATGGCTTCATTATCAACATGTTTTTTTTTAATATCCCAAAAAAAGACATTTGTTTTTTTTGTTTTACTTCTGCTTAAAATTGAAACATTGTACCCTTTAGATTTAAGTAAGTTACAAAGATTACTACCTATTAAACCAGTTCCTCCGGTTACTAAAATTGATGCCATATAAAAAAATCGATTATTTTGCAACAAAAGGTATTACAAAATAACCGATTTTAAAAATGTTTAACTTTAATTTATTGTTTTAATTAGCTACTTGTTCTACCATATAAGGAGTTACACTTTCCATTCCTTTTGTAATAGCTTCTTTGTTTAATGGTATTAAATCGTGGTAACGTTCTGGTAACGATTTTTTTAAGCCTTCAATAACATTTTCTAATTCAACAATTGGCTTTATTTTTAGAAAAGCACCCATTACCACCATGTTAAATATTTTTTTGTTTCCCATTTCAGTTGAAAGTTTATTAGCTTCAATCTGATAAATATTTATATCGGTTCTTACTGGGTGGTGCGAAATACCATTTGGTTCATATAATAAAATACCACCTGGTTTCACACTTTCTTCAAACTTATCCATACTTTGCTGATTTAAAATAATGGCAGTATCAAAAACTTTTAAATATGGAGAACTAATTCTATCGTCACTTAAAATAACGGTTACATTTGCAGTTCCACCACGCATTTCTGGTCCGTAAGAAGGCATCCAACTAACTTCCTGATCTTGCATAATGCCAGAATATGCTAATATTTTACCCATTGATAGTACACCTTGTCCACCAAAACCTGCAATAATAATTTCTTCTGTCATAATTAATTATTTTAAAATTCCGTTTACTTTTATGTCGCCTAATGGGAAGTATGGAAACATATTTTCTTCCATCCAAATATTAGATTCAAGAGGAGTCATTTTCCAACCAGAATTACAATTAGAAACAATTTCTACAAAAGATAATCCTTTTTTTAATCGTGTGTTTTCAAACGCTTTTTGAATAGCTTTTTTAGCTTTTCTTGCGTGTTTATGTGTATGTACAGCTTGACGTGTAACATAATGTACTCCAGGTAAATTAGCAACTAATTCAGTCATTTTTAAAGGAGATCCCATTGATTTTATTTCTCTACCATATGGTGAAGTAGATGAACGCATACCTTCTAAAGT
>NZ_JBFLKT010000157.1:0-4010 GCF_040883305.1 Lutibacter sp. | reverse complement strand
GTATTTTCGCGGCTGCTACTAATTATTGAATTTATGAACAAAACATTTAGAATTGTAAGTATTTTAGAAGGAGTTTCTTATTTATTATTGCTTTTTATAGCAACACCAATTAAATATATTTTAGGAAACGAAATGTTTGTTAAAATGCTTGGAATGCCACACGGACTTTTATTTATCGTATACATTGTATTAGCAATTATGATGAAATATGAATTAAATTGGAATTCTAAAACTTTTATTACTGTTTTGGCTGCATCAATAATTCCTTTTGGAACATTTTATATCGATAAAAAATATTTAAGAGCTTAACCTCCGCTAACTGGCGGAATTATTGCAATTACATTATTTTTAGTAATTATAGTTGTGTCTTCAACATATTCTTCATTAATTGCAATTGCAAAATCATTTATATTTTTTAGTGCTGAAAATTGAGCGATTAATAGTTTCTTTAATTTACCTACAGTAGCGCCTTCTTTTAAGGTATATTTCATTTTATTAGCACCAACAATATCTGTTGTTATTCCAAAAAATAAGAGTTGAATTTCCATTAGTTTTATTCAATTTAATGCAAAAGTAATTCATTTTAAAATAACAACTATTTAGAATCATTTTAAATAAATCTCAAAGCTAGCTTGTGTGATATTAGTTACAAAACTAATATATCTATTACCTAACTTTGATTGAAGTTCAAAATATTTAATAAAAAATGAAGTACGGATTCATAATTGATAACCGAAAATGTATTGGTTGTCACGCTTGTACAACGGCTTGTAAATCGGAACACGATGTGGCTGTTGGCGTTAACAGAACGTATGTTAAGCAAGTTGAAAAAGGAGAATTTCCAGATACCCGAAGAATTTTTTCAGTAATGCGTTGCAACCATTGTACAGATGCTCCTTGTGTGGAAATTTGTCCGGTTGAAGCACTTTACACTCGGGAAGATGGTATTGTAGATTTTGATAACAATCGTTGTATTGGATGTAAGTCTTGTATGCAAGCCTGCCCTTACGACGCTTTGTATATTGATCCAGACAACAACACAGCGGCTAAGTGTAATTATTGTGCGCATAGAGTTGATGTTGGTCGTGAGCCAGCGTGTGTAACGGTATGTCCAGAACACGCAATTATTGCTGGAGATATGCACAATCCAACAACAGAAATTTCGCAATTATTGGCGCGTCAAGCGGTTAAAGTTCGAAAACCCGAAAAAGGGACCAATCCAAATTTATTTTATATAGATGGAGATGATGCTTCTTTAGTTCCTGAGGCTACCGATAAATCGGGACCAGGTTTATGGAACTCACAAGCACGCGGTGTTGGTCATTTTGCAAAAGCTGCTGAAAAAATGATGCACACAAATGATGATGTAGATTTATTACAAATGAGTATTGATAATGATATTCAAGCTGCATATCAAAGAAAAGAAACAGAAAACCCTAATTATATTGATGTTTTAACAGGAAAAGCCCGCCGAGTTTACGACACCCCAGATAAAGGTATACTTTGGGGCTGGGAAGTTTCAGCGTATGTGTTTACAAAAGCAATAGCAGCTGGAGCTTTCTTAATTCCGTTTTTAGCTATTATGTTGGGTTATGAAGTTTCTCCGACTTCAAAATTATGGTCAGCAGGAATTTCATTGGTGTTTTTAGCCTTAACCGGATTATTTTTAGTGATGGATTTAGACAGACCAGATCGATTTTTAAATGTGCTTTTAAGACCACAATGGAACTCTTGGTTGGTAAAAGGTGGTTATACAATTACAGTTTTCGGATTGCTGGTAACCATTTGGGGAGCAATAACATTTTTTGAAATACAAACTGGTGAAACTATTTTATTATGGATAACAGCAGCTTTTGCAATATTACTTGCAGTTTATACAGCATTCTTATTTGCTCAAGCAAAAGGTCGTGATTTTTGGCAAAGCCCAACATTACCATTACATATGCTAGTGCATAGTGTTATGGCAGGAACCGCAATTTTTGTAATTGCTTCTTTAATTTTTGGAAATGAAAATTGGATGAGTATTCTAAAAAATACTATGATAATTGCATTGGTGGTTAACTTATTTACTTTAATAACGGAATTAACAATAACACATCCAACAACATCGGCAAAAACGGTGGTTAAAATGATAACAAAAGGACGTTATAAAAAGCTGTTTTGGTTCGGTACTATTATAATTGGAAATATTATTCCTTTAGCCCTATTGTTTTTAGGAACAGGAGAATTAGTTGCTGTAATATCAGGAATATGTGTTTTAATTGGAATTGTTATAACGGAGAAAATTTGGGTGGAAGCACCACAAAGAATTCCATTAGCTTAATTTAAAAAAACAGAAAGTCATGGGATATAAAAAACCATCATTTATAGAGGGAATAGCAGAAAAATTAGGGATTATTCCAAATCTGCATAAAGAAGGCTATCAAGAATTTGACCAAGATATGCGTCATTTTACAGATGAAGAAGTAGCTCAAATGTACGAGAATTTTCCACCACCAGAAAAATGGGATAATTGGGTAGAATACAACCCGAAAGTTTGGCCTAAAAAAGAAAAAAAAACCTATCAAATTGTACCGACAACTTGTTTTAATTGCGAAAGTGCTTGTGGTTTAACAGCTTTTATTGATAAGGAAACCCAAGAGGTTAAAAAGTTTGAAGGGAATCCATATCACCCGGGAAGTAGAGGAAGAAACTGTGCGAAAGGTCCTGCAACTATCAATCAAATTACAGATCCAGATCGTATTTTATTTCCTTTAAAAAGAAAAGGAAAGCGTGGAGATGGAGAATGGGAACGCGTTACTTGGGATGATGCATTAGATACTATTGCAGCAAGAATTAGAAAAGCATTAAAAGAAAACAGACAAAATGAAATTGCGTACCATGTAGGAAGACCAGGACATGAAAAGTTTATGAATTGGATTTTGCAAGGTTGGGGAATAGATGGCCATAATTCACATACTAATATTTGTTCTTCTGGAGCACGTTTTGGATATAATTTATGGTATGGTTACGACAGACCTTCACCAGACCATGCAGAAGCAAAATTTATTTTATTAGTATCTGCACATTTAGAATCTGGACATTATTTCAATCCGCATGCACAACGTATTATTGAAGGTAAAATGAAAGGGGCAAAATTGGCAACAATGGACCCTCGTTTATCTAATACAGCATCAATGTCAGATTATTGGTTGCCATCATATCCAGGAACTGAAGCGGCAGTTTTATTGGCAATGGCTTTGTATATTTTACAAAACAACCTATACAATAGGCCGTATTTAGAAAATTGGACTAACTGGCAAGAATATTTAAAAGCAAGACATTCTGATAAGGAAGTTATTTTTGAAAATTACATTGCTGCAATGATTGATGAATATAAAGAATTTACTCCTGAATTTGCCGAGAAAGAATCTGGTGTAAAAGCTGAAATGATTGTTGAAATTGCTCAAAAAATTGGTGAAGCAGGCGAACGCTTTGCATCGCATAACTGGCGAGCTGCAGGAGCTTCAAATCTTGGCGGTTGGGCAGTTGCTCGTTGTTTACATTTTTTAACGGCGCTTACTGGTGCTGTTGGCGCAAAAGGAGGAACTTCACCTAATTCTTGGAATAAGTTTAAGCCTACACAACCAAATCCGCCAAAACCTCAAAAATTTTGGAATGAATTGCATTTTCCAAAAGAATATCCATTAGCATTTTTTGAAATGAGTCAGCTATTACCACATTTCTTAAAAGAAGGAAGAGGTAAAATGGATGTCTATTTTACAAGAGTATTTAATCCTGTTTGGACCTATCCTGACGGATTTACTTGGATGGAAATGCTTGCAGATGAATCCAAATTTGGATTGCACACTGCATTAACTCCTACTTGGAACGAAACAGCTTTTTATGCCGATTTTGTATTACCAATGGGGTTAGCATCTGAACGTCACGATTTAAACAGTTATGCCACACACGGAGGAACTTGGGTAGCATTTCGTCAGCCAGTTTTAAGAGAGGCAGCTAGAAGAAAT
>NZ_JBFLKT010000156.1:0-4148 GCF_040883305.1 Lutibacter sp. | reverse complement strand
TTTACGCCTAAACGTCCATATGTAGTATGAGCTTCAACAAGTGCATAGTCTATATCAGCTCTAAATGTAGAAAGAGGAATTCTTCCATCTTTATAATGTTCAGAACGTGCCATTTCAGCTCCGTTTAAACGACCTGATATTTGTACTTTAATACCTTCAGCATTCATTCTCATAGTTGCAGCGATAGCCATTTTAATTGCTCTTCTATATGAGATACGATTCTCAATTTGACGTGCAATACTTGAAGCTACTAAACGTGCATCTAATTCTGGACGCTTAATTTCAAAAATATTAATTTGTACTTCCTTTCCTGTAATTTTTTTAAGTTCTTCTTTTAACTTGTCTACCTCTTGCCCTCCTTTACCAATAATAATACCTGGTCTAGCAGTAGTGATAGTAACGGTTACAAGTTTAAGTGTACGCTCAATAATTACAGTTGAAACACTTGCTTTAGATAATCGGGCATGTATATACCTTCTTATTTTATCATCTTCAGCTAATTTATCACCGTAGTTTCTTCCTCCATACCAGTTAGAATCCCATCCTCTGATAATTCCTAAACGATTTCCTATTGGATTTGTTTTTTGTCCCATTGCTACCTATGATTAATTGCTTACATTTTTACTTCCTAAAACTAAAGTCACGTGATTAGAACGTTTTCTAATTCTGTGCGCACGCCCTTGTGGTGCTGGCCTTAGTCTCTTTAACATTCCTGCGCTGTCTACAAAAATTTCTTTTATAAATAGACCTGCATCTTCAATACTTGAATCTTCATTTTTTGCTTGCCAGTTTGCAATTGCACTTAACAATAATTTTTCAAGATTAATAGATGCTTCTTTTGAATTAAATTTCAAGATTTGAAGTGCTTTTTCAACCTCAACTCCTCTAACTAAATCCGCTACCAAACGCATTTTTCTTGGTGATGTAGGACAACCTGTAAGCTTAGCAAAAGCTAATTGCTTCTTCTCCTCTTTTATCTGCTGTGCTCTTAATTTTTTTCGAACTCCCATGATTACCTACTATTTTTTACCTTTATTTTTTGCACCTGCGTGTCCTCTATAAGAACGTGTTGGTGAAAATTCTCCTAATTTATGCCCTACCATGTTTTCAGTTACATAAACTGGTACAAACTGACGTCCGTTATGAACTGCAATTGTTTGTCCTACAAAATCTGGAGTAATCATACTTGCTCTTGACCAAGTTTTGATTACTGTTTTATTTCCAGTTTCGATTTTATCTTGTACTTTCTTCTCAAGTTTATGAAAAACGTAAGGTCCTTTTTTTAATGAACGTGCCATATCTTATTTATTTTTTTCTACGTTCTATAATATATTTATTACTCGCCTTAGTCTTAGATCTAGTTTTGAAACCTTTAGCAGGTATTCCGTTTTTAGATCTTGGATGTCCTCCAGAAGACTTACCTTCACCACCACCCATTGGATGATCTACAGGATTCATTACAACTGGTCTAACTCTTGGTCTTCTTCCTAACCAACGTGTTCTACCCGCCTTACCTGAAACTAATAATTGGTGATCAGAATTTGATACAACTCCTATCGTAGCCATACAAGTTAAAAGTATTAACCTTGTTTCACCTGATGGTAATTTAACCGTTGCATATTTACCTTCTCTCGCCATTAATTGAGCAAAAGAACCAGCACTACGCGCTAAAACTGCACCTTGCCCTGGATGTAACTCAATACACGAAATTGTAGTTCCTAAAGGAATTTGACTTAACAACATACTGTTTCCTACATCAGGAGTAGCTCCTTCACCAGAAACAATAGTTTGTCCAACTTTTAATCCATTCTGAGCAATTATATAACGCTTTTCACCATCTTTGTAAGCTACTAATGCAATAAATGCAGTACGATTTGGATCGTACTCTATAGATTTCACTGTTGCAGGAACACCGTCTTTATTTCTTTTGAAATCGATAATACGATATTTCTGTTTATGACCTCCACCAAGATGGCGCATTGTCATTTTCCCTCCATTATTTCGACCTCCAGATCTTTTTTTCGGAGCAAGTAAACTTTTCTCCGGCTTATCAGTAGTTATGGTGTCGAACCCATTTACTACTCTAAAACGCTGACCTGGTGTTATTGGTTTTAATTTTCTAACTGACATTTTTATCTTTTCTTAGATATTGCTATAAAAATCAATACTTTCTCCTTCGGCTAATTGAACTATTGCTTTTTTATAAGCACCTTTCATTGCTTGAACAATTCCACTTTTAGTGTATTTTGTATTGCGTTGAACTGGATAATTCATAGTTTTTACACTTTCAATTGCAACACCATAAGCTTTTTCTACAGCATTTTTAATTTCAAGTTTGTTTGCCTTTTTATTAACTACAAATGCGTAACGATTAAATAATTCGCTATCATTTGTTGCTTTTTCCGTGATAATAGGTTTAATTAAAATATTCATATCTGCTACCTATTTACTTAAATTAGATTCAATTCCTTCTAAAGATCCTTCTGAAAGAATAATTTTATTGGCATTTAACAATTCGTAAGTACTTAACCCTGTGTTTATTACAGTTTTTGAGCGTTTTAAATTGCGCGATGACAAATATACATTATTATTTGGTTCAGCAAAGACAAATAGTGATTTTTTGTCTTCTATTCCAAATGCTTGTAAAACCGTTGTAAAGTTTTTAGTTTTTGGAGTTTCAAAATTAAAGTCTTCTATAACAATAATGTTGTTCTCTTTTGCCTGAATACTTAAGGCTGATTTACGAGCTAATCTTTTTAAATTTTTATTTAATTTAAAAGAATGATCCTGTGGTCTAGGTCCAAAAATACGTCCACCTCCTCTAAAAACTGGAGATTTTATACTACCAGCACGTGCCGTACCTGTACCTTTTTGCTTTTTAATTTTTCTAGTACTTCCAGAAATTTCAGCTCTTTCTTTAGCTTTACTAGTTCCTTGTCTTTTATTAGCCAAAAACTGTTTTACATCTAAGTAAACAGCATGATCATTTGGCTCAATTCCATATACAGCATCAGAAAGTTCTACTTTTCTCCCTGTATCTTTTCCTTGTATGTCTAAAACTGATACTTTCATTATTTCTGAATGATTACATAAGCGTTTTTATGACCAGGAATTGCTCCCTTAACCACAAGTAAGTTCTTTTCAGTAACTACTTTTAAAACTCTTAAATTTTGTACTGTTACATTTTTTCCTCCCATTCTACCTGCCATTCGCATTCCTTTGAATACACGTGCAGGATAAGATGCAGCTCCAATTGATCCAGGAGCTCTTAAACGGTTATGTTGACCGTGAGTAGCTTGACCTACACCCGCAAAACCATGACGTTTTACAACACCTTGAAATCCTTTACCTTTTGAAGTTGCTGATACATCAACAAATTCTCCTTCAGTAAATAATTCAACTGTTAGTTCATCTCCTAATTTGTGCTCCTCATCAAAATCCTGAAATTCGATAACTTTTTTCTTGGCAGTGGTCCCTGCTTTTTTGAAGTGACCATCTAAAGCTTTATTAGAGCTTTTTGCCTTCTTGTCATCGAAACCAAGTTGAAGGGCTTTATACCCATCTACTTCTTCGGTTCTGACTTGGGTAACTACGCACGGACCTGCTTCGATTACTGTACAAGGAATATTCTTCCCGTTTTCATCGAATAAGCTGGTCATTCCGATTTTTCTTCCTATTAACCCAGACATTTTTATTTAATTAAATTAATTATTATTCTATTTTTATTTCAAAAAAACAGGGTTGAAAATAATTCAACCCTGAATTTATTTTCTTTCGTTTTTCCCTCGACTACCGCTAAGGACATGTAACCAAAACTTTTTGGTTTTTAGAAATTATACCTTAATTTCTACTTCAACTCCACTTGGAAGTTCTAACTTCATTAAAGCATCAATAGTTTTTGATGATGAACTATAGATATCTAATAATCTTTTGTAAGAACTTAATTGGAATTGTTCACGTGATTTTTTGTTAACGTGTGGTGAACGCAATACTGTAAAAATCTTTTTATGAGTTGGTAATGGAATTGGCCCATTTACAACTGCTCCAGTATTTTTCACGGTTTTTACAATTTTTTCAGCAGATTTATCTACTAAATTGTAATCGTACGATTTTAACTTTATTCTAATTTTTTGACTCATCGTTTATAA
>NZ_JBFLKT010000155.1:0-5081 GCF_040883305.1 Lutibacter sp. | reverse complement strand
TACAGATGAGTTTTTAAATCCATTACCAGACTCTGCAATTGTTGCTGATTCTTTTTTCGAATCAGATGCTGATGTATTAGCTGGGATTATTGGGATTTATGATGCCTTACAAGGTGTAAATGAAAACACAGAGTCAAGTTCAATAAGATTCAATAGAGGGGTTCAATTAGAATACCTTTTAACGGAGCACCGCTCTGATAATACAAGAAGTAAAACGCTTGAAGGTTCAAGAGCCGATTTTCACAGATATATAGTAGAACCTGATAATGTTCAGTCTGAAGATTATTACCAATCTATGTATGAGATTATTTTTAGAGCAAATAATGTTTTAAAGTATGTTGATAAGTCGAGTTCTGCGAACATTAATAAATATACTGCTGAGGCTAAGTTTTTAAGAGCCTATGCATATTTTAACTTAGTTAGATTGTACGGAGCTGTACCATTGGTAACTACTGTGGTAGGTTCAGATGAAAAAGAATTACTTTTTACTAGAGTTGATGAAGCAACAATTTATGAACAAATTGTAGCAGATTTACAAGAAGGAGTTACTCATTTAGATAACACAAATAAGTCTAGAGCTTCTAAAGCTGCTGCACAAGGAATTTTAGCAAAAGTGTACCTAACACAACCAACACGTAACTATACAGGTGCAAAACAATTGTGTGAAGATATTATGAATAGTGGTTTTTCTTTAGAATCTAATTTTAAGGATGTATTCTACAACGAATTAAATAACGAAATTATATTCGCAGTACAGTACTTATCAGGAAACCCTGATGAAAGTCAAGGTTTTTCATCTGAATTCACCTCTTATAAACGTCAAGGTAGACAAGATGGACTTAATATAGTTAATCCAAATCTTGCTGAAGATTTTATTGCTTTCGGTGGAAATAGAACATCAGTTTCTTATGCTGCTTTTGGCGATGATGCTGATCTTCCTGTACCTTTGGATGCAGAAGTTATAAAGTTTTTACCAGATGGTTATGATATTTCTGATACGAATCTTCCAACCTACGGAGGAGCGCCATCATTAGCTGGTAATGACTGGATTATTTTACGTTATTCAGATGTTTTATTAATGCATGCTGAAGCTATTATGGAAGATGGAGATACGCCTAATGCCAGCGCCATTGATTCTTATATGGAAGTTAGAGTAAGAGCAGGATTTGATGCCGTTTCGGATCGTCCTACAGTTTTAACTAAAGACGCTTTATTACTTGAAAGAAGAGTAGAATTGGCTTTTGAAAATCATCGTTTCTTCGATTTATTAAGATTAGGAGTGGCACATGAGGTATTAGGTGCGCACGCTACTGCAAATGGATATACTAGTTATAATATTAGAAGATTATTATTACCAATTCCTTCAAGAGAAATTAATTTAAGTGATGGTATTTTAACTCAAAATCCTCAATAATAATTAAAACGTTAAAAATCATGAAAAATCAATTAAATATTTTTAAAAACACCATAAGTCTGGTGTTATGCGCATTGGTAATATTGTTCTCTGTAAGCTGTGAAAAAGCTTTTGAGTTTGATTTACCAGAAGCAGGTACTCTAGAAGATACTAGTTTGCCAACTGCTGATTTTGCATATATTCCAAATGCAGTTAATTTCAAGATTGTAGAATTCAATAATTTATCAACGGAATCTATCAGATACGAATGGGACTTTAATAATGGAGAAGGAAATTCAACAGAGAAAGATCCTAGCTATACTTTTGAAGCAGGTGAGGGTACTTATCCAGTAACATTAACAGCTATTGATGGAAATGATGCATCAACTACTATAACGTTAGATGTTGAAGTTGTAGATAAATTTGTACCTATTCCCGTAACAATTTTAAACGGCGATTTTGATGGAGGTTCATCTGATTGGAAATTCTCAACTTTCACAGGTGGAAATACGAATCCTTTTAACTCAAGTTCTGATGGTTCATTTACAAATTATGATGGATCTGATAATGGAGCAAAAACAAGTGGAGCAAAATGGACAGGATCTACTTCTGTAAGTGCAGGGTCAAACGCCAGATATGCTTACCAAGCAATTGTAGTATCTCCAACATTAGTAGATCGTACAGTTAAATATGTCTTAGAATTTGAATATGCTATAAAGACT
Organism: Lutibacter sp.; assembly: GCF_040883305.1. GTDB lineage: Bacteria > Bacteroidota > Bacteroidia > Flavobacteriales > Flavobacteriaceae > Lutibacter. The sequence continues at coordinate 2,966 of NZ_JBFLKT010000155.1, read as the reverse complement.
CCAGAAGAGCAAGCAGGTGTTGCTGTAGGAGGTAATAGAATTTTTGCAACAGTTTTAAATGGTCACTTTGATGATGGAGCTGATGCAGTTGCAAGCACTCCTATTAAACGTTTTGTTGCAGATGAAGTTAAAGGGAAAGCATCACATACTTTAGTTGAGGTAGAATTTACCGCGAATGCTAGTGGTGAAGTTGGTATAATGTTTTCTGCAGAAACAGCTGTCGATGTTTACATTGATAATGTTAAAGTTTATGCAGCTAAATAATTTTGGTAGAGAGTAAAACAACAACAAAAAACACAAAAAAATTATGAATTTATTAAAAAAAGGAATATATGCTCTGCTTATAACAGGCTTTATAATATCTTGTGATGATGAATATGATATTATTCAACCAGGCGAGGAGAACCTAACAGGAACAGGGCTTACAGAAATTTCGTTCTCAAGCTTTAAAGCAACTGTTGGCCCGGATGAAAACGGAATGGAAGATGGTACTTACATTACTGTAAAACCATTAGCGATTGGAGTTGATTCTTATGATATTGATTTTGGAGATGGCTCTTCTGTAACTATAGGAGCTGGAGCTTCTGCTTCAAATGACTATCCTAACTTAGATGCGGAAAAAACATATACAATAACAGTAACTGCAAAATCAGACAAAGATTTGCCTAGCGTTACTAAAACAGAGGTTATAACAGTTGAACATGAAGTTACAGCTGTATCATCAACACCAGGTTCGCCAATCATTCTTGATCAAAATGCATATGCTATTTTCAGTGACGGTATTGAAAGCGATGGTGTTTTTATGGCTTATACAAACAAAGCATCAGGTGCTAATTTTGAAGCTGGTACTGCCGAGTATAATGAAGTAGCAGTTGGAGATATAAAAAATAAGGTAATTCAGTATTCGAGGCTTGACGGTTCGAATACCGCATCTATCACTTTTAGCCCTGCTATTAGTATTGCGGATGTTTTTGGAACAGGTGCTTCTGCTGATTATTTTCACATGGATCTTCATTCTATTCTTGATATAGGTGTTGAAAGAGTAAAAATAACATTGGGTGGTGAAACTTTCCAGCAAACTTTAACAAATGATGAGTGGACAGGTATAGATATTGATTTAGCTTCTGAAGGAATTACTCAAATTGACGCTATAACAATAGAATTAGGAATAGCAGGTCATCCAAAAAATGAGGCAACTCTTAATATAGATAACATTTATCTTTATAGAGAGCCGCTTTCAATTCCTGAGTTTATTTTTGATGAGATAGCTAGTGATTATGATGTTACCTTTACAGATGCTTCTGAACTTGCAACGAGTTATAGTTGGAATTTTGGAGATGGTAATAGCTCAACAGATGCAAACCCAACCCATAGTTATACTAATGATGGTGTGGAAAGAGCATATATGGTTACATTAACAACAACAAACTTCCTTAATAAAACTTCTTCTATAACAAAAGAAGTTATTGTTGGTGGACCAGCCGGTCCTATTAATCCAGAAATTTTATGGGGAGATTTTAATGGGGGTTCTAGTGACGTATATGGTCCTTGGAAAATAGCTAACACTACAGGTAGTTCAAATCCTTTTAGTGGTAGTTCTGATGGTTCTTGTACAAATTATGATGGAACAGATAATGGAGGTAAAACAAGAGGAGCAAAATGGTCATCTAGCAATAGTGCTGATGATGCAGATGGTGCTGCTGACCCTGGTGATACTAGATATGCATACCAAGCAGTTACATTAAGTCCTAATACGGATTACATTTTTGAGTACGAATATGCTATAAAAACAGGAGGGGCTGAAACAAACAGTGTAGTTGCCGCAATCTTAAATGGTCATTATAGTGATAGTGATGTTGCTCTTGCTAGTAATCCTTTGGTAGAGCATGTTGGAACCGAGGCTAAAGGAAAGTTTGCAGACAATTCTTGTTCAGGTGGTACAACAATGAAACTTAGATTTAGATCAAATTCTGTAGGTGAAGTATCTATATTTATTTATGCATTTACAGATGTAGATGCTTTTGTAGATAATGTTAAAGTTTATCCAGCTGAATAAATTTATATAGAAATGAAAATAATCCGAAAAGAGATATTATTAGCAATTTTAATAATTTTTATATCTGTGAACGCTACTTCTCAAAACAAGAAGAGTGGCGTTTCAGATTCGGATATAAAAGTTGAGAAAAAACAAGGCAAAAAGAAGAAAAAAAAGAAGAAGGTTAAACTTCCAAATATTGATTTAAGTCACTGGAAAGTTACCTTACCTGTTGCTAATGACGAGGGGAAACCTGTAGAAATTAGTCCTCCTGAAATTGTAAATTTCGCGAAAATGGATATTGCAAAACCATACATGTATATCGATTCTACAAGAGGAGCTATAGTATTTCATGCAATGCCAACAGACTCTAAAACTAAAAATACTAAGTACACACGTTCTGAGTTAAGAGAGCAAATGGTGCCAGGAGATAATAATGTAAATTGGACCTTTAAAGATGGTGCTTATATGAAAGGGAAGTTAGCAATGGATGCTACAACTAGAGATTCTAATGGTAAATACCATAGAACTATTATAATGCAAATTCATGGACGATTAACAAATGAACAACGTGATTTAATTGGTGAGGATGATAACAATGCACCACCTATCTTAAAAATATATTGGGATAAGGGAAAGGTACGCGTTAAAACAAAAGTTCTTAAAAACATAAATGCAACTAATGAAGAAATACTTCATGAAGATGCTTGGGATGATGATGAAGGATTTAATTTTGAACAGAAAGTAGATTTTAGAAAATTCACACTAGAAGTGAAGGTAAGTGAAGGGAAAATGGTAATTGTTTTAAACAATAATGAGTATAAGGTTTACGAGAATATTCATATGAAACGTTGGGGTATTTTTGAAAACTATTTTAAAGCTGGGAATTATTTTCAATCTAGAGATGAAGGTTCATTTTCAAAAGTTAGGT
>NZ_JBFLKT010000154.1:0-4844 GCF_040883305.1 Lutibacter sp. | reverse complement strand
TCACTAGTTGTTGGTTCTACAATAGTTAACGGTTTTTTACGCGCCATCATGATACCTCGCATGTTTGGAATGCGTAGGTCTTTCTCTTCAACAAGTCCTTTTTGTCCTGCAACAATTAAAGGTAAACTGCAAGATAAAATTTCTCTACCACCGTCTATTTCTCTTGAAATAGTGGCTTTATCACCTTCAATTTCAAGCCCAATACACGCATTTACAAAATTAAAATCTAACATTCCTGCTAACATTCCAGGAACCATTCCTCCATTATAATCAATAGATTCTTTTCCAGCTAATATTAAATCAAAGTTATCATTTTTAACAACTGTAGCTAGTTCTTTTGCAACTGCAAATCCATCTGTTGCTAAAGCATTTACTCTAATTGCATTGTCAGCTCCAATTGCCAGAGCTTTTCTTAAGGTTGGTTCCGTTGAGGCATCGCCAACTGTTATAACAGTTACGGTTGCACCCTGTTTTTCTTTAAACCACATAGCACGCGTTAATGCAAACTCATCATACGGATTTATTACAAATTGCACGCCGTTACTATCAAATTTTGTATCGTTTTCAGTAAAATTTATTTTTGAAGTAGTATCTGGAACGTGACTTATACAAACTAATATTTTCATTTTATTATTTATTTGAATATTTAATTATAAAAATAACGACTTTATTATTATTTTTTTACGAATGTACTACTTTTTTTTAAAAATACTATGCGTGCATAGTAAAAGTTTATTAAGTATTATTTTTTTGATAGTAAATTTAGAATTGCTTACTTTTGCAATTCGTTAAAAAATATACAATGAAGACAATACAATTTAGAGAAGCTATTTGCGAGGCAATGAGTGAAGAAATGAGAAGAGATGAATCTATATTTTTATTAGGTGAAGAAGTTGCTGAATATAATGGTGCATACAAAGCGTCTAAAGGAATGTTAGATGAGTTTGGAGCAAAGCGCGTTATTGATACACCAATTGCTGAATTAGGATTTACAGGTATTGCTGTTGGTTCTGCTATGAATGGAAATAGACCAATTGTAGAGTTTATGACCTTTAACTTTGCATTGGTTGGAATTGATCAAATTATAAATAATGCAGCTAAAATTAGACAAATGTCTGGTGGACAGTTAAATTGCCCAATTGTTTTTAGAGGACCAACTGGCTCTGCAGGACAATTAGGTGCAACGCATTCGCAAGCTTTCGAAAACTGGTTTGCAAATACCCCAGGTTTAAAAGTGGTAGTTCCTTCAAACCCTTATGATGCAAAAGGACTATTAAAAGCTGCAATTAGAGATGATGATCCAGTTATTTTTATGGAATCTGAACAAATGTATGGTGATAAAATGGAAGTGCCTGAAGGTGAATATATTATTCCAATAGGTGTAGCAGATATTAAAAGAGAAGGTACAGATGTAACAATTGTTTCATTTGGTAAAATTATTAAAGAAGCATATAAAGCAGCTGATGTTTTAGAAAAAGAAGGAGTTTCTTGTGAAATTTTAGATATGCGTACTGTTAGACCAATGGATTTTGAAGCTATTTTTACTTCAGTTAAAAAAACAAACAGATTGGTTATTTTAGAAGAAGCTTGGCCTTTTGCAAGTGTTTCTTCAGAAATTACATTTCAAGTACAAGAAAATGTGTTTGATTATTTAGATGCTCCAATAAGAAGAATTACAACAGCAGATGCACCTGCACCATATTCTCCAGTATTACTAGAAGAATGGTTGCCAAACTTTAACGATGTTGTTAAAGCGGTTAAAGATGTTATGTATATAAAATAAAGGCATACTATTTGCGTTAATAAATCCTTTCAAGTACTGCTTGAAAGGATTTTTTATTTAAAACGTCTATTCTAAATTTACAAATAGTATAAAAAATCCGTCCCTTAAAATACAATAAGTATTAAATATGAAAATAAATTTTAAAGTTATAAATTTCCTTTTTTTGTTCATTTTTTCAATGAGTTTTGCTCAAGTTAAAATTAGCGGTGTAGTTGTAGATGAGCAAAATGAATCTATTCCGTTTGCAAACATAGTTTTTGTAGATTCTAATACAGGAACCGTTTCTGATGAGAATGGTAAGTTTTATTTAGAATCAAATAATACATACACTCAAATTGAAGTATCATTTATAGGCTATGAAACAAAAATTGTTCCTATAAAAAGTAGAGATTTTAACTTAATAATAACTTTAAGTGAGGCAGCTTCTCAGTTAAATGAAGTATTTATTTATAGCGGAAAAGTTAAGAAAAAGGGAAATCCTGCAATTGCAATTTTAAAGAAAATATGGGCAAAAGAGCGTCAGAATGGTATCTATTTATTTGACCAATATCAATTTGAAAAGTATGAAAAATTAGAGTTTGATATGAATAATGTTGACAGTGTCTTTATGAAAAAGAAATTGTTTAAAGGAATGGAGTTTGTTTTTAAAAATATAGATACTTCAAACATTACGGGAAAAGCTTTTTTACCAATTTTCATCAACGAATCTGTTTACAATTCTTATGGTAAAAATAAAGATGGAAAAAAATTACGCGAAGATTTAGTTGCTAATAAAAATTCAGGTTTTAACTCCAATCAAAATGTAATTGCTTTTATAAAAGATTTATATGTGGACTATAATATTTATGATAGCTATATTAAAATTTTTGATAAAAGTTTTGTGAGTCCTATTTCAAAAGCATCTGGAATTTCAACCTATAATTATGTGTTAACCGATAGTGCGTTTGTGGATAATAAATGGTGTTATAATATTTTATACTATCCTCGAAGAAAGAGTGAATTAACTTTTAAAGGCGATTTTTGGGTAAATGATACAACGTTTGCAGTAAAAGAAATTAATATGCAAGCAACCAGAAGCGCAAACATAAATTGGGTAAAAGATATTTATATAGAACAAGAATTTAATGTGTTAAATGATTCTGTTTTTTTACTGAAAAGAGATTATATGCTATCTGATTTTAGTTTAAACAAAAAAGACAAATCCAAAGGAGTTTATGGTAGAAGAACTACAATGTACAAAGATTATAAATTTGATGAAATAAAAAATCCTAGTTTCTATTCAAAAGAAATTAACGTTTATGATGAAAAAATTTATAATAAAAGTAATGATTTTTGGAGTGACAACAGACACGAAAAATTAAATGATAACGAACTCGGGATCTATAAAATGTTAGACACCTTAACTACAGTTCCAAAGTTTAAAAAAATGTACAATGCCATTTCAATTTTAGGTTCTGGATATATAGAGTTTAATAAATTTGATTTTGGTTCCATATATTCAACTTTTGGTAAAAATGATGTTGAAGGATTGCGTTTGCGCGTTGGAGGAAGAACCTATTTAGGAGGAAACGAACCTTGGCGTTTACAAGGTTATACCGCTTATGGCTTTGATGATGATAAATTTAAATATGGAATGTCTGGTAAATGGATGCTAAATCCAAAAAGCAGGTTTATAATTGGAGGAGGAAACAGACGAGATGTAGAACAAATAGGTGTTAGTTTAACAACTACAAACGATGTTTTAGGTAGAAGTTTTGCATCGTCTTCATTTTTTGCAAGTGGAGATAATAGTAAATTAACTTCCATAAATTTGTCCAACTTTTACATGTCCATCGAACCAAAAAACAACCTTCAGTTTAAACTTGGAGCATCTTATAGAACGTTGGAATCTGCATCGCCAGATACATTTAATTTAGATTATTGGGTCGATAAACAAAATGATGTTAGAAAATCAGATATTATTCAATCTGAAATAGATTTCTCCATAAAATACACACCAGACAGAAAAACAATTGGTTATGGAGTAGAAAGAAATGAAGTTACAGATACTTACTCAACTTGGTTTTTAAATTATTCACAAGGAATAAAAGGTGTTTTTGATAGTGATTTCGACTATCAGAAATTACAATTTTATTACCGTCAGCCAATATTAATTGGTGGTTTTGGTAGAATGTTCACCACTTTTGAAGTTGGAAAAACTTTTGGAGAAGTGCCTTTAGGATTACTAAATGTTGTTCCTGGGAATCAATCCTATTTTACCATTGAAAATACCTACGCTTTATTAGATTATTACGAATTTGTTACCGATACGTATGCTTCACTTCATATTGAGCATAATTTTAACGGACGTTTTTTATCTAGAGTTCCATTATTGAGAAAATTAAATTTAAGAGAAATAGTTGGTGTTAAAGGTGTTTGGGGAGAAATTTCAGATAAAAATTTAGCTTTAAATGCTTCAAATATAAACTATGTTGCACCAACAAAAGGCTATTATGAATATAGTGTTGGAATAGGAAACATTTTTAAAGTGTTTAGAATTGATTTTAGTTGGAGAGGTAATTATTTAGATATGCCAAATGCCAATAAGTTCGCTATAAAAGGAGCTTTTGGTTTCCATTTTTAAAATCATTTTAAAAATTGCTTAGGCAAACCTATGATTTTTGTACTTTTGCAAAAAATAAAATAAAAAAAATGACTGCTAAATCTAAAAAAGTATTAACATTTGACGTGTTAATTGAAATACCAAAAGGAAGTAGAAATAAATATGAATATGATTTTGCTTTGCATAAAATTAGATTCGATAGAATGCTGTTTTCATCTATGATGTACCCAGGTGATTATGGATTTATTCCAGAATCATTAGCTTTAGACCAAGATCCTTTAGATGTGTTAGTGCTAGGTTCTGAACCAACGTTTCCTATGGTTGTTATGGAAGTAAGACCAATTGGAGTTTTTCACATGACGGATGAAAAAGGACCAGATGAAAAAATAATATGTGTTCCGGTTTCAGATCCAATTTGGAATAATAGAAGAGATATACACGATTTAAATCCTCATAGAT
>NZ_JBFLKT010000012.1:0-2686 GCF_040883305.1 Lutibacter sp. | reverse complement strand
TTTGCAAATGCTGGATCGTTTATTTTTGAAGAGTATCCCATAAAAAATATATTTTAATAAAAAAGAACTAACTCGTTAATACATCTACAACTTTTTGCAAATTTACATTTTGTGATGCAGGAATATTTAATTCTTCAGTATTGGTTAACGTTCTATCTGTGTAGTAATACTTTATATAAAGACCGTAAAATGGCTTATCAATAATTTTTGCTTTTTTTATTCCCGAAAGAATAAAATCCCAATTATGAAAATATCCATTTATATATGCATAATTTTTGCCAATTAATATTTTACCATCGTTTTTACTATTTTGTTGTTTGTAATAATGTGGCATCCCAAATGCAAAAAGTGCAATAAATGCAATTAACCCTAACATTATAAAAAACATAGCTACTTTTCCTTCATCTATAAAAATAATAAAGGCTCCAAAAATTATTATAATTAAGATTGTTGTAACAATAAAAATGCTCATATTTCTGGACTTTTCATTCTGAAAAAGAAAATTAACATACTGTGATTTTTCTTCGGAATTAAGTTTCCAACTAGCTATTAAATTTTCACCTGTTATTAAAGACTGTAATTTTTTTTCACGACTTCTAAACATAAATGCAATCACTATAGACGATACAAGTAAGAAAAAAGAAATAAAAGCTATGGCAGGATGAATTGGTAAAACGTCCAAATCCATAAATGCTAAAACTATTATAAAAGCAAAAAAGGCAGTAGCATACCAGAATTTTTTAACAATACTAGTTTGACTATTTTCTAATTCTATTTTTTTATTAATTAGGCTAACATCTTTTTTATCTAACATAGAAATTTCTTCATTTTCTAATGATGGTTTAGTTACTTCTAAAGTTTCATTTTTTACGAGTGTAACTTCAACTTTTGCACCACAACTAGTACAAAATTTTGAACCTTCGCTTAATTTTTGACCACAATTTGTACAATATTTCATATGTTTAGTTTTTTAATTTTATAAGATACCAGCTACTTTTTGTTAAGGTGCTAAAAAAAACCAATTTGTTTTGTTCTTCGTAAAAGTGTAATTCAAAGTCGCCTTTTACACCTCTTAAGTTCACCATTGCCTGATAGTTATTCGATCCAAAAGGTGTTATTCTTGTTTCAAATAAACCATTTTCATCTTTTCCTACTACAATATTATCCTCTCTGGTTAAAACAATTACCGCTTCCTTTTCTCCTAAAATAATTCCTGTAGGATCGTACCATGTACCTTCTAATTTTGCCAATTGTTCAATTGGTGAAAAAGGCTTTTCTATAGAATCTACGTCCTTTAAAAAAGATTTTCCTATAAAAAAAAGAATTGCTATACCTCCTATTACTAATAATGCTAAAAAAAGCCGTTTGCCTTTATTTGGTTGGTTTAAACTTTCTTCAACAAGATTTACCTCATATGTTTTTTTATTTATATGCTGATCGCTGTTGTTAGATATTGAAGCACCACAATTAGTGCAAAATTTTGTTTCTTCTCTAATTTGTTCTCCGCAATTTGGACAGTGTTTCATAATTTGAATATTTCTAATTGTTTTGTGGATTGTTTTTCTATTATTATTCATTTCCTCCTTCTGTGTAACTATTTCTAATTTAGATACAAAATTTTGGATGAACTCACCTATTCATAAATTATTGTTGGTGTGCGTTTTCTTTGACAATTACAAGATGTTGTATCTTTTTCTAATTGGAAATCAGCTTTCATTTTTGCTAGGTTTTCCCTTGCTTTTGCAGCATCTTCAGAACGTCCTTGCTTTATAAAATCATTAATTATCTTCTCCATTTCTTTTACAGAGTTTTCAAACATTTTTGTACCGGCTGGACCTACATTGCAACCATAGGTATATTTATCACAGCGATATATAACTTTCTTTACTTTACCATCTTCAATAGCTGGCAATTCTTTTGTTTTTTCATGTTCTTCCACATAAATAGTTGCATTATCTTCACTTAAAAGTTCATTTTTTAAATTGTAAAGTTTAACGTTTACATTATACTTACCCAATTTTTTAGCAACAGGTTTAAAAGTAGATTCTTCTCCTTGATAGGTATATGAATTACTCATACCTTGAATATACCATTTAAATTTATACGTGTTTTTTGGGGAGGCTTTTGCAGTCACATCGAATGTAGCTCCTGGAGGACCAATAAGATGCCGTTCTGTAATAAAAACAGTAGGTTTAGGTAAAGGCAATAGTATAGTTGCTTCAGCAGTTGCTAACACTTTTTTTGTACTACTTTCTCTTAAAATTACTTTTAAAGGATAGGTTTGTTCTTTATCGCTTTCTTCATAAGTATGTTCAACTTTTATTTTTACTTCACCTGAAATTGGAATAATACTATTTTGAAAACCTGTACTTTTTTTAGTATTATCGCTAAAATTCCACTCAATATCTACTTTTTCAATAGCATCAATAATATCTTTTGAAGCTATTTCAAAACTATAAACTTTATTGCTCAAGGCATCAAGCAATTCTGAAGGTGTAATAATTAAATCAGGACTTGCGTCTTTAACCGATACTTTGGTTATTCCACCTCCATAATCGCTATTGCAAATAAATAAACTAATTAGATCTACATTATTTACTGAAACAAGTTTTTTGTCTTCTTCTTTAAATAGAGTTCCAATAGTAGTTGTTTTTTTTGAAACTTCATTTACAATAACTATTGCAAC
>NZ_JBFLKT010000153.1:0-7960 GCF_040883305.1 Lutibacter sp. | reverse complement strand
TTGAATTCTTTAAAGAAGCACAAGTTGAAGGCAGAGAAGATTGGATTTTAGGTTTAAATACTGGCCAGGTTTTAAGTATTCCTCTAATTATTATTGGATTGTATTTTATGTTTAAAAAACAATCTGCGAAGTAAAATTTTTGAGGAATAAGTTTAATACTTTTTAATTTTGTAGTTAATCGAAGTAGACACACCCTTTTGCTTTTTTTCTTTGTTAAAATGAAAAAAACTTTCAATAAAGTAAAAAGGCTGTATGCTGTATATTAGTAAAACATTAATGAACTATAAATAAAACTGCTAGCCTGCAGCTTAGTTGATAATGGATAGGTTTTAATTTTTTTAGATAGCCTCTTTTTTGTAATTAAGTTTAGTTTTTCTTTTTAACCGAACCAGAACCTACAGATTTTGATTTTACAATTTCAGGGTTTCCAGTATAGATTACATTCCCTGATCCAGAAATTTTAGCGTGAACTTCATTTGAAATATCAATATTTACATTTCCAGAACCTGCAATTTTAACGTTTGCAATACTTGTTTTAAGATTGTAGCCATTTAAATTTCCGGAACCTGCAATACTGCAGGTAAATTCGTCTGTATCTCCATTTAGTGTTATGTTTCCAGAACCTGCAATATTTGTATCTGAATTTTTAGCAGAAACTTTTAAATCCATATTTCCAGAACCTGCAAGACTTAATTTTAACTCGTTAGATTTTATTTCATCATTTGAGTAAACATTTCCAGAACCGGCAAGAGATACACCTTGAATATCATTAAAAGGAATTGTAATTTCTATTTTATGTTTAGATCTAAGTTGGTAGCCTTTTTTAGTTTTAATAGATAAATTCCCTTTTTTAACTTCCGTTTCTATGTATTCTAATAGATTTTCATCGGCTTTTATGGTTATTTCACCTTCTTTTCCATTTACCAATGTTACCTCAAAATCACCTCCAACACCAATTTCATTATAGTCTGAAGTAGTTCTGGTTATAGTAGTAATTTCTCTATTTCCTTTAACCTTTTTTTGAAAGTATTGTGCATTTATGGTTGTACTTACAAAAAATAGCGACACCATTGTTATTACAATTTTTGAAATAGATACGTTGCGTTTTATTGTTTTTAAAAAGTTCATAGTTTAGATTCTTTAATTAATAAAAAGAGATTGTTCCGTAACTGGATTTTATTGTAATATTACTACTTGTATTATTAGAATTATAATATCCTTCATAATACTTAGAAGTAGTTTTTATAATTTCTTTGTTAATAGTAAAACCACTTCCATATTTTAAACTACCATAATTTAAAGTAGCGTTTAATGTAAAATTATTAGTTGCATTAACACCAATTTTAGTATTTGTGTAAGACGATTTTACAGTAATATTTTTAAACTCTTTTCCTAACTCTTCAATTTTTAAAGACCCATAATCCATATCAAAATCACCAGTTCCTCTTAATTTTTCAACTGAAGTATGCATATAATCACTATTTCCTGTAACATTTCCAGTATCACCAATTTTTAAACTTCCGTAATCACAGTTATAGTCTAAAACAGCAACCATTCCAAATGAGATATGTGAATAATCAGCATTTAAATCAATTCGCTTAGATCTATCTATATGAAGCGTAGAATAATCGGCATTAATAGTTCCGTCTTCCATTAAATCTATAGTTGATTTATTGGTGTAATCAATATTTATTATATTGTTTGTATTCCATAATTCGCCAATGGTAATTTTACCATAATCGCAATTAATTTTAGAACTTCCTTCTAGTTTATCTAAAGTTATGGCACCATAATCATTCGTTAAATCAACATTATTGCTAATTGGCATTTGAATTAAATAATTAATTTCCATATTAACGTTGTTCTTTTTTCCCCATAAATTCCATGAGCTGGAATTTTTTTCAATACTGGTTTTTGCAGAAACATTGTTTGCATTTCCATTAAATTCTACATCAATTTGTTCCAAGCGCTTTGCAACTTTTTCTTCATCATCGCCATTTGTAGTAATACTTACTTTAATAACAATTCTGTTTTCATTCCAAGTGGCAATACCTATATTTCCGTATTTGTTAGACACATTTAATGTGGCGTTTTCATTTACACTATATTCTTTGGTAAGCACCTTATTTTTGGTGTATTTTCCTTTTCTTTCTGTAGCAGAAATTGTTAATGGAATTAAAATTAATATGAGTAATATTTTATATATAGTTTTCATTTTCTTGTGTTTTTAATTGTTTTACTTCTTCGATTTGATTTAATACACTTTGCAAAATATCTTTACGTTGTTGAAAATTAGTAATCATTGCATAAATAATTCGCTTGTCTTCCGTACTTTCTTTGAGCTCTAAAGTAAGCAGGTTGTATTGTTGTTCTAATTTTTTTAATTGATCTAAAGCATCGTTAATAAGTTGCTCGGTTGTGCTGTTTCGTTGGTCTTCAATAAGTGAAAGTTCTTTTTGAATAGTGCTTACAAAATAAGTTTGAGTTTCTGCCATTTCCGTTGAAACATTAGCCAATTCCATGCCTTTGTTTGAAAACGAACTACCTAACCAAATTCCAAAAAGTAATACTACAGATGCTGCAACTGCTAAAAAGGAATAGAATTTAAAATTATTTTTTCGGTTTGTAGTTTTGGTTTGATTTAACTTAGCTTCAAACCTATTAAAATGACCAACAGTTGGTTCTTCAATATCAAATTTACCTTCTAGTTTTTTAAATATGTTATCTAAATTGTCTTTCATTTTCGTAAGATAAAAGTTGTCTTAATTTATTTTTTGCTCTTGATATGGTAGTTCTACTGTTTTCATAAGAAATTTCCAATATTTGAGCAATTTCTTCATAATCATAACCTTCAATTAAATAAAGTGTTAATGCTATTTTATAATTATTTTTTAAATCATTTATTTTTCCTAAAATTTCCTTTACATTTAAACCGCTATAATCTTGCGACTCTTCTTCAACTTCTTTTATTAAAACGTTATCAATAGAAACAGTTTCTAGTTTATTATTTTTCTTTAAAGCTGTAATACTATTGTTAATTACTATTCTTTTTAACCAAGCACCAAAAGTTACAGTTTTACTAAACGTATGTAATTTTGTAAAAGCTGCTAAAAACGATTCTTGCATTACATCTTCGGCTTCAAAACTATCATTTACAATTCTTAAAGCAGTATTATACATAGCCTTATAATATTGTTTATAGATGGCAAATTGGGCAGCTTTATCTCCCTTTTTACAACGTTCTATAAGTATGTTAGTATGTTGATCTAATACCTTCAAAAATCTAGTTTCTATTAAAAAGACACTTATTATTTTAAACTGTTACAGTTTTACATAAATTTACTAAAAATATTATTCAAAGAGGTTACTTATTTGGCATAACTATTGAAATTTATAAGTAAACAACTAAGGTGTTGTTTATTTAATAAATTGATAATCAGAATTTTAAAATATTTTTGTTTGATTCGTTTTAGTTTTTCTAAAATAGAAAATGACAAAATGACCCAATATAGACTATGAGTAATTCAAAATTTTTAAACTTAGACAATATGTCACTTCAGCATATTTTAGATGAAGATGCTGATTTAATTCCTTTAATGACTCCAGAGGATGAAGAGGAAATAAATAAAGAAGATGTGCCAGATATACTTCCAATATTACCTTTGCGAAATACGGTTTTGTTTCCAGGAGTAGTAATTCCTATTACCGCTGGTAGAGATAAATCTATTCAACTTATAAAAGAAGCAAATAAAGGAAATAAAATAATTGGAGTTGTAGCACAAAAAAACGAATCTGTTGAAGATCCAACAATTAATGATGTTCATAGAGTCGGTACAGTTGCACGTATTTTGCGCATGTTAAAAATGCCTGATGGAAATACAACTGTTATAATTCAAGGTAAAAAACCTTTTGAAATTGATAGTTTTGTTCAAGAAGAACCTTATTTACAGGCAATAACAAAACCAAGAAAAGAAGATAGATCTGAAGAGCGCGAACCTGAATTTGAAGCTATTATAGATTCAATTAAAGAAATGGCGATTCGTATTATTAAAGAGAATCCAAATTTACCTTCAGAGGCTTCATTTGCAATAAAAAACATTGAAAGCAAGCCTTTTTTAATCAATTTTGTTTCTTCTAATATGAACTTAAATGTTTCAGAAAAACAAGAATTGTTAGAAACAGAAAATTTAAAAGAGAGAGCATTATTGACTTTAAAAAAGATGGATGAAGAGTTGCAGCGTTTAGAGTTGCGAAATGTAATCCAGTCCAAAACACGTTCTGATATGGATCAACAGCAACGTGAATATTATTTGCACCAGCAATTGAAAACCATTCAAGAAGAATTGGGTGGCGTTTCTTATGATGAAGAGTTGGATGAAATGCGCGAAAAAGCAAAATCAAAAAAGTGGAGCAAAGAAGTAAAAGAAACTTTTGATAAAGAACTAGGACGCTTACAACGAATGAATCCGCAGGTTGCAGAATATTCAGTACAACGAAATTACTTGGATTTATTATTAGATTTACCTTGGAATGAATATTCTGAAGATAAATTTGATCTAAAAAGAGCTCAAAAAATATTAGATCGTGATCACTTTGGTTTAGAAAAAGTGAAAGAACGAATTATTGAGCATTTAGCTGTTTTAAAGTTAAAAGGCGATATGAAATCTCCTATTATTTGTTTATACGGTCCTCCTGGAGTTGGGAAAACTTCTTTAGGAAAATCTATTGCAGAATCTTTAGGAAGAAAATATGTGAGAATGTCGTTGGGTGGTGTTAGAGATGAAGCTGAAATTAGAGGACATAGAAAAACCTACATTGGTGCAATGCCAGGTAGAATTATTAAAGATTTAAAGAAAGCAGGAACTTCCAATCCAGTTTTTGTTTTAGATGAGATTGATAAATTGGCATCTTCAAGTCATAGTGGAGATCCATCTTCTGCGATGTTAGAAGTGCTTGATCCTGAGCAAAATACTGCTTTTCACGATAATTATTTGGAATTAGATTACGATCTTTCTAAAGTGTTGTTTGTTGCTACTGCAAATAGTTTGTCAACAATTCCATGGGCGTTACGTGATAGAATGGAAATTATTAATGTTTCTGGTTATACGATTGAAGAAAAAGTAGAAATAGCGAAACGTCATTTATTACCAAAACAATTAAAAGAACATGGTTTAACAATTAAGCATGTGCAAATAGGGAAGAAGCAATTAGAAAAAATAGTTGTTGCCTATACACGTGAATCTGGTGTTAGAGGTTTAGAAAAACAAATTGCTAAAATGGTACGTTATGCTGCTAAATCTATTGCAATGGAAGAAACGTATGATGTAAAAATTACCAATGAAACAATTGAAAAAGTTTTAGGACCTTCCCATTTAGAACGCGATAAATATGAAAGTAATGATGTAGCTGGAGTTGTTACTGGTTTGGCATGGACAAGTGTTGGTGGTGATATTTTATTTATAGAATCTATTGTTTCTAAAGGAAAAGGATTAACTATTACTGGTAATATTGGTAAAGTTATGAAGGAATCTGCAACTATTGCCATGGAATATATTAGAGCAAATGCCAATGATTTTGATATAGACCCTAAAATATTAGACGAATACAAAGTTCATATTCATGTACCTGAAGGTGCTACGCCTAAAGATGGACCAAGTGCTGGTGTAGCAATGTTAACTTCTTTAGTTTCTGTATTTACACAACGTAGGGTTAAAGCAAAATTAGCCATGACAGGAGAAATTACTTTAAGAGGTAAAGTATTACCTGTTGGTGGAATTAAAGAAAAGATATTAGCAGCTAAAAGAGCAAATATTAAAGAAATTATTTTATGTAAAGACAATGCAAAAGATATTGCAGAAATAAAAGAGTCTTATTTAAAAGGACTTGAATTTCATTATGTTACAGATATGAGTGAAGTAATTAAAATTGCACTTACGACTCAAAAAGCTAAAAATGCAAAGAAATTATAATTAAAAAAGCAGCCAATTGGCTGCTTTTTTAATTATATCATCATAAAAACCTAAAAGAGTTCAAAATCTATTAGGTTTTTTAATGTTTATTTATTCTTTGTTTCAATCCATTTTCTTGCATTCACAAAAGCTTCAGCCCAAGGAGAAACTTCATCTTTTCTTCCAACTAGGTAATTAGCCCAGTTCCACTGGAAAATTGAACGTTCAATATGTGGCATCATAACTAAATGGCGACCATCTTTACTACTCATCATTGCCGTATTAAAATCTGAACCATTCGGATTTGCAGGATAACTATTGTAGCCATATTTAGCAACAATATTATAGGCATTTTCTTCCATTGGTAAGTTAAATTTACCTTCACCATGAGAAATCCAAACTCCCAAAGTACTTCCAGCTAAATTAGACAGCATTACCGAATTATTTTCTTGAATTGTTACAGAAGTAAATCCGCTTTCGTGTTTATGTGAGTCATTGTGTAACATTTTTCCGTGTACTTCATGTTCTGGATTAATCACCTCTAATTCCATAAATAACTGACAACCATTACAAATACCAACAGATAAAGTATCTTCTCTTTTGAAGAAATTATCCAAAGCTGTTTTAGCTTTTTCGTTGTATAAAAATGCACCAGCCCAACCTTTTGCAGAACCTAATACATCTGAATTAGAAAAACCTCCAACAGCACCAATAAATTGAATATCTTCTAATGTTTCACGACCAGAAATTAAATCGGTCATATGCACATCTTTTACATCGAAACCAGCTAAATACATTGCATTTGCCATTTCACGCTCAGAATTTGAACCTTTTTCGCGAATAATTGCTGCTTTTGGTTTTTTTACTTCACTTGAAATAACAGGAAGTTTTCCTATAAAGTGTTTTGGAAACGTATATTTTAATGGTTGATTTTTATAATTATAGAATCTGTCTTTAGCCAATCCATTTGCAGTTTGCTTATCATCTAATAAGTATGAAGTTTCATACCAAACATCACGTAATTCAGGGATATTAAATTCAAGAATTTCGCTATTGTTTGTAATTTTTACAGTTTCACTTCTAACAGCTTTTCCTAATTCGAAGAATTCAACATTGTTTTCAGCTAAAATTGTTGGAACATCTTCTGAAATACTTTGAAAAATAATTCCGCTGTTTTCAGCAAATAATACTTTTATAGTATCAACTTCGTTTAAAGATGAAATATCAATATTTAATCCTAAATTTTCTTGTGAAAAACACATTTCTAACAACGTGGTTAGCATTCCACCAGCAGAAATATCGTGTCCAGCTAAAATTTTATCCTCTTTAATTAATTGTTGAATAGTATTAAATGCCGTTTTAAATTTAGTAGCATCTTTAATAGTTGGTGTTGTACTTCCAATTTTATTTTGTGTTTGTGCAAAAGAAGAACCTCCTAATTTAAAAGCATCATTTGACAAATTGATGTAATAAATTTTATTCAAACCACTTTTTTGAAGCACAGGTTCAACAACTTTGGTAATATCGTTACAATGGGCAGCAGCAGAAATAACAACCGTACCCGGAGAAATTACTTCTTCATTTGGATATTTTTGCTTCATTGAAAGCGAATCTTTTCCCGTTGGCACATTTATTCCTAATGCAATAGAAAATTCTGAAACTGCTTGTACGGCTTTGTATAAACGTGCATCTTCACCTTCATTTTTACAAGGCCACATCCAGTTTGCAGATAATGAAACCGAATCTAAATTATCTTGTAATGGTGCCCAAATAATATTTGTAAGTGCTTCAGCAATTGCATTTTTACTTCCTGCAACTGGATCTATAATTGCACTAATCGGCGCATGTCCAATTGAAGTAGCAATTCCTTCTTTACCATTATAATCTAACGCCATTACACCTACATTATTTAATGGTAATTGTAATGGACCAGCACATTGTTGTTTAGCAACTTTTCCGCCAACACAACGGTCAACTTTATTAGTTAACCAATCTTTACATGCAACAGCTTC
>NZ_JBFLKT010000152.1:0-3130 GCF_040883305.1 Lutibacter sp. | reverse complement strand
TACTTGTGTAACCTAGTTGTAAAATAATATCAAAATTTCTATTTCTAGAATCTAAAATAGAGTTCAAGTCATATATAAATTGACCAATAGTGCCCACTTTATCTTCAGGATCAAAACAGTGAATAATATTTACCCCATTATAGGTTTTATCTTTGTAGTGATGTGTACTAGAATTGTATACATACACCTCATGACCTTGATTAACTAAATATTCGGAAAAATACTCTGCAAATTGTTCAAAACCCCCGTGAAAGTTTGGAATTCCTCTAGTTCCTAATATTGCAACTTTCATATAAAGAATGTGTTATAAACAATGTGTTTAAAAAAATAAAAAAAACTATTCCTTTATTTCTCATAAAATATGATTCAAAAAGAAAGGCAAATAAAACCAATATTATGTAAAACACATACAAATTATTCTCGCTTGTTAAAGCCATATTAAAACCATAGAATATATAGGACACGAAAAACAGAAAGGTTAAAATCCCTAATGATACTATAATTTCCAAATATTGATTATGTAAATTAAGTCCTTCAAACCAATTTGGGGCTAGCCCATAAGACATATAATAATAGTCTAAATGGTTTTGAGTATCTCCAACACCATAACCAAAAAGAATCTTTTTGTCTTTAATTAGGTGATATAACCCAATACTCCCCAAAATATAACGAAGCTCCAAATCACTTATGTCATATTTATTTTCTGAATCGAAAATATTGGCTTTTGTAAGATCATTAGTCGGTTTAAAATTTGAAGTGAATTTTACCCCTTCTATAAAACGATTCCTCAGAAAGGAAATAGACGAGATTGTAATGACGCTTGTTATCAGAAACAACATTGCTATAATTTTTAATCTTTTTGTTTTAAAAACAGTTTTTAGCTGAAACACATAAAGAACGGTAAAACCAATTATAACTGCTTTTGAGGCTGTTAAGAACAGACCACAAATCAAAATAATTATACTAGCAAAAACATGGGGTTTTTTGTTAATTAACCACGAATGGTTAGAAAGAGCTGTTAGAGAAAAAATGCTGAATGAAATATATAATGCAAAATAGACTGGGTGTTGATCAAATAATCGTGTAAACTCGTGAAACAACAAAGTTTCAATAGGTTTCTCTTTAAAAATTATATTAAATATTCCATATAATATTAGAATAATGGTTGTAAATAATGTAGATGCCGAAAAAACCAATAAAACCTTTCCCAATAAATGCTTACTCGTATATAATGCAATTGTGGAAAAAGATACAAGCACAAAAAGCGAACTTTTATCAATAACTCTCAAGCCTTGGTCTAAGTCTTTGCTTAACAATCCACTTAAAACGATAATTAAAAAATATGCCGCGGGAAAAACAAATGAAAACCTGGTGAATTGTTGTAATCGTAATTTTTTCTTTACTAGTAAGAAAACTGAATAAAGCACAGATATGATAATAAAAATATTTCCCAAACTCACTGAAAGTGGTATTGATAAGGCCATACCGTATATAAAATATGGCGATGGGTTTTCAGTGATTTTATGAAAGGCTTTTGTTATGCGCTTCATTAAGTTAATATATTTAATATTTTTTCTGCTTTAGATTGCCATGTGAAACTCTTTACGTCAAAAAAAGACTTTTCATTCTTTGTGTCGTTTAATTCTTTGGAAAACTCCTCTTGACCATTTACTAAATACAAATAATCTGATAAATCTAATAAACCGTTTCCCTTTGTTCCCACTACCTTCTTCCCGGTAGATAGGTATTCATATGCCTTGATTGAGTCGCCACCATGTTGACCTTCACTTATGTTATATGGGACTATACAAATATCAAAATTAATGACGTATTTATAATACTCGTCATAATGTTTATCCCCGAGAAAAAATACATTTTTTCTTTTTATAATACTTTTATAAATCTGCTTATTCAATATCTGTCCAACAAAAACAAAAGACTTGTCGGGATTATTTAAGGTTAAGTAATTAATTAAATCTACATTTAGTAAATAAGATATTTTCCCTCCAAATCCAACTATTGGTTTTTTTATATTCAATAAATCTACAGGTGTTTCTGTTGTTCGGTTTTTTAAAAAATCCTCTTCAACCCCATTCTTTATGAGATGGATATCTTTTACTTTGAACTTGGTTTTAAAAAACAAGATGTTTTCTTGTGAATTTGTTATCCAAAAAAATCTCTCATTGCTTAATTGTTGATACCCTGTTTCAAGATGCTTTGTTATTTTTTTATAAGCTGGGAATTTTAAAAAATTATCCCATGCGTCGAAAACTTTATTTTTAGCAATGACTCTAGCAGCCAATTTATATGCAAAGATATTTTGTGATAAAAGATTGATTTTTTCTATCCCCAAAAGTTTATACGTGTCCTCTATAAATTCTGTGTAATTGTCACATGCATATTTTTCAATAAACCACAAATGTTTTTTTTTTAACTTGAGAGAATATATCAAGAGATAAGAAGTCTATTACAAAAATCTTATGGTCTGTTTTGTATAAAGAGAATCTGCCCTTTTTTAAAATAATCTCTCCTTGGATTATTGTTTTTTGATTGTTATATAAAAGTTCTAAATGTGTGGTGGGCCTATTTACAATAATAATTTTATCAACTGCATCTATTTTTGAAAGCGCCTTAATAAAGTGGGCATCGCGAGTTCTAAAGCCTTCACGTTGGCTTTTTCTCCAATCATGAAATGGAATGATTAGTAAATTCATGCGTTTCTATAGTAATTAAAAAACATGAAAATACTAAAAACAATTCCAATCTCAGAAAATGGTGTGGTATAAAAAGAATATATTGTGATTACAGAAAAAATAAACAGAAAAAACCACTTATTACGAGTTTCTAAAGACTTTACAATGTAAAACAAATAGAAAAAAACTGTTATAAGGCCCATCAATCCTAGGTCAAAATAGGTCCAGATAAGTTGAGAAAAATGGATGGTATTTTGAAACTTACCCGTCTTTATGTCGAAATATGAATAAGGCCCACCTCCAATAAACTTAGTGTCCAAACTATGTATGGCGGCTATAACTACTTGTTCTCGTTTTGCTGTTCCTTCTAAAAAAAATCTATATGATCTTTCTATTGTAAAATGCTTTTCAAAAGTTCCTCCAACCTTAGAGGTAAT
>NZ_JBFLKT010000151.1:0-5437 GCF_040883305.1 Lutibacter sp. | reverse complement strand
CCAATAATAATTAGAGGAATACTTAAAACCTGGCCAGTATTTAAACCTAAAATCCAATCTTCTCTGCCTTCAACTTGTGCTTCTTTAAAGAATTCAACAAAAAATCGAACGGTCCAAAGTAGTACAAAAAACAACCCAAATAAATATCCGGATTTTTCTTTTTTATCAGTTTTCCAGTACACAAAATATAAAATTACAAAAATTGCTAAATAACTAATTGCTTCGTATAATTGTGCTGGATGACGCGGAAAATCTTCACCTAACCTTTTAAAAACAAAACCATAATTGCTGTTTGTAGCTTTTCCAATTATTTCAGAATTCATTAGATTTCCTAATCTAACAAACATTGCACCTAAAGCTGAAGGAATTACAATTCTGTCTAAAATGTATAAGATTGGTTTTTTTAATACCTTTTTACTATATAAATACATAGCAATAATTGCTCCAATTGCAGCACCATGACTAGCTAAACCTGCAAAACCTGTAAATTTAAAAGTTGGTGAAAATTGAAACGGTAAAATAACTTCTAATGGTTTCTTAATTAAAAATTCTGGATCGTAAAATAAAAAATGCCCCAATCTAGCTCCTAATAAAATGGCCACAACCATGTATATAAAAAGTGAGTCTAATTTTTCAATTGGAATTTTTTCATTAATAAATATTTTTTTCATTAAATACAATCCCAGCATAAATGCAAAAACGAACATTAAACTGTAATAACGGATTGCAAATGAACCAATTTTAAAAATTTCTGGTGATGGATTCCAATCTATTTGAAGTAATATCATATTATAATTGTTGATTTATTTTTTTATTTAATCGTTTAATCGTGAACCTTTGAACCTTTTAAATTTTAAGGAACAGGATCGTACCCACTTCCACCCCAAGGATGACAACTACCTATTCTTTTTAAAGCCAACCAACCGCCTTTAAAAACACCATGTTTTTTTAAAGCTTCTAAGGTATAACTAGAACATGTTGGGGAATACCTACAAGCTGAAGGTGTATAAGGCGAAATTGCTGCCTGATAAAAACGCACCAGCCAAATAAAAGGTATTGCCAATATTTTTGTTACACTTTTCAATATATTTTTGATGAGATTGCCACGTCACTTTGTTCCTCGCAATGACGATTACTAATTATTTAATTTACCGAAAAAGTTGTTCCTTCTTTTCCATCTTTAAGCTGAATTCCTAAATCAGCTAATTCATCTCTAATTTTATCTGATAATGTCCAATCTTTATTATCACGTGCATCTTTACGCATTTTAATCAGCATTTCAATAACTCCTGATAATTTATCTGAACTATCTGCTTGTAATTCATTTTTTAATCCTAAAACATCAAACACAAAAGCATTAATTGTTGCTTTAAATTCTTCTAAATCTTCTGCTGTAATAGTTGCTTTCTTTTCAATTAGCAAGTTAATATATTTTACAGCTTCAAATAAATTGGCTATTAAAACAGGTGTGTTAAAATCGTCGTTCATTGCATCATAACATTTTTGTTTCCAAGCTTTAATATCTAATGAAGAGGCTTTACTAACTTCTATTTTATCTAAATTACTTACTGCTTCCATTAATTTAATATAGCCTTTTTCTGAAGCTTCTAAACCTGTACTTGTAAAATCTAAAATACTTCTATAATTAGCTTGCAACATAAAAAAACGTGTAGCACTTGGTGAAAATGCTTTGCTTAAAATTTTATTATTCCCTGAAAAAATTTCATTTGGTAAAATAAAATTCCCTGTTGACTTTGCCATTTTCTGACCATTTAAAATCAACATATTTGCGTGCATCCAATAATTTACTGGATTTACCCCATTATTAGTTTTAGATTGCGCAATTTCACATTCGTGATGTGGAAATTTTAAATCCATTCCACCACCGTGAATGTCAAAAGTTTCACCTAAATATTTAGTACTCATTGCAGAACATTCTAAATGCCAACCAGGAAAACCATCGCTCCATGGTGAAGGCCAGCGCATAATATGACGCTCGTCTGCTTTTTTCCAAAGTGCAAAATCTTGCGGATTTTTCTTTTCGGATTGCCCATCTAATGTTCTTGTATTATGAATAGAATCTTCAATATTTCTACCTGAAAGAATTCCGTAATGTTCAGTTTCATTGTATTTTAACACATCAAAATACACAGAACCGTTCACTTCATATGCCATGCCTTTGGCTAAAATATCTTTAATTATTTCAATTTGCTCTACAATATGCCCGGTTGCAGTCGGTTCAATACTTGGAGGCAAATTATTAATAGTATGCAACGTTTCGTGAAAATCTACTGTATACCGTTGCACCACTTCCATTGGTTCAATTTCTTCTAAACGTGCTTTTTTTGCGATACGATCTTCACCTGCATCGGCATCGTTTTCTAAGTGACCGGCATCGGTAATATTGCGCACGTAGCGCACTTTATATCCCAAATGTTTTAAATAACGGAAAATCATATCAAAAGACATAAAGGTTCTTACGTTTCCTAAATGAACATTGCTATAAACTGTAGGACCGCAAACATACATTCCAACTTTACCAGGTGTTACGGGTTTGAAAATCTCTTTAGTTTTACTTAAAGAATTGTATATTTTTAGCTTATTTGACTCGTATAATTCCATTAAAAATAATTTGTTTTAGAATTTGTAAAGATAATAACAATTATGTAACGGAAAAATTTATACTATTAAGGTTTTAACAGTATAATATTTTGAAGAAGTATTTTTAAATAAACTACTGATTGTCAATAATTAAATAATAGTAATTGTACTAAAATTAGATTTTAATTTAATAATGTTGTCCGTTTTTATAGTACTCTTAAAACTTCCTTTAATACTTGTTTCATGTTTTTTTAAAATTTTCATAAATGCATTTTTTAAAAAATCTGAGTTTTCTGAAATCGGATTTAACTTACTTTTAGAAGTATCTAGAGTGTAATTTGCCTCTAATTTTTCTAATGGAATTGTAGCTTTTGCATATTCAAAATTTAGATCTAAGTTTTTAAAATCTGAATCAATATCATTGACTATTAAATTTCCAAACTTCTGATTTAAAATTACATTCACACCTATTTTATTGATTACAACATCCGATGAATTTGAAAATAAGTTTACATTTTCAAATGTTCCAAACGTTGAGTTTGGAACATTTTTTAAAGTAATATTACTTGAAATTAAAGAGCTAATTGTTACCGGAGAATTAGCAAATGTCAGTTGATTCTTATCTCCATTTATAATTCCTCCAACAAAATTTCCATAACTCATATTTGCAGATATTTTTTTGTTAGACTCCGGAATAGTAACTTTTCCGTGTCGTACATTTAGATTAAATGTTGCTTTTTTAGGCACTTTGATTTTTAAGTGTTTTTTAATTTTTACTTTTGAATTACCATCTCTATTAAAATTAAAATAAACAGTTTCACTATAATTTTTAAGTGAATCCAATTTCCCTTCCTCTTTCAATCTTTTAATTTCTTCTCTAACCTTTTCAGTTTCTATTTTTGTTAGTTCTGCTTGTTCCAAATATTTCTCTTTCAATTTTAAAGCTTCAGTTCTACCTTTTTCAGCATTTTTTTTAGCTTCTTCCATTGAACGTTTAAATTCTTCAGAATTTATACGTGCTTCAGTTTCTTTAAACCAAGTAGATTCCTTTAATTTAGCTGCCATTTTTTTACCTGCTTTTTCCATTTCAATCATTTTCTTTTTATATTCAGGTGTATTTTGCATAGAATCAAGTTCTTTAAACCAAGTCGATTCCTTTAATTCTTTTGCCATTTTTTCACCAGCAATTTTTAGCGCTTCCATTTTCTTTATAAATTCTGGTGAATTTCTAATTGAATCCAGTTGTTTTTTCCAGTTGCTGTTTCTAAATTTTTCAACGTGTTCAGAAATATTAGTTTTATATTTTTTTAAATATAAAGAATCCTTTTTGTACGCTTCATAATCAAATTCCATTTCAGGAAATTCAGGTATCTCAGGAAACTCAATTTTAGTAAAATCAAAATTAAATTCTGGTATTTCAACAAGAGGCATCTCAATTTCTGGAAAATCAAAGTTCAAGTTGAAATCCATATTGCCTGATGCTGAATTTATTTTAACAATATTTTTATTCCCTAGGGCTTCAAACTTCCATTTTTTTAATATTTTATTAGCTTCAGATTTTTCTACTCCAGAAACTTCCATAACTGCTTCAAAAGACACTTCATTTCTATTCCATGTTTCAATTTCAACATCTGTATAAGAGGCATTTATCAAAACTTCTACTTCAGAGTTTACTTTAAAATTCTCTTTTATTTTTCTATCAAAAGTTTGTGCGTTTACAACAACTGTGAATAAGAGTATAAAAGTTGTTAAATTATATCTGTATGTTTTCATTTTCTGATTTGTTAAGATTTTTTAATTCGTTTAATTGTGCTTTTAATTGGTATAATAATTTTAAGCGTAACTGTAAATTTTCGATTAAAGCATTAATGGTTTTTTCGTTTAAACCTTCGGTATTTAATTGGTTTGTTAACAATTTATAGTCTCCAGATAACTCACTTATTTTCTCCAAATAACCATCTAATAACTCTTTGTTTTCTGAAGTTTGATTTAACTCTAATATTTCTGCCTGAATACTTACTAAATAGTAATTTTCTATGTTTTTTAATTCAGGAGAGATACTCCCTAAACTTTCAATTTTAGCAATTTCAACAGGGTTTTTTTTCGTTGGATTAGAAAAATAAAACATACTTGTACCTAAACCAATTAGTACTAAAAATGAAGCAGCAATTTTTAATATTTGATATTTCTTGATTTTATTACCATGTAATTCGTTTTGTAATTTGGCTTCAAAATTCTCTCGATGATTTTTAGAAAGTTTCTCTGAACTAATATGCTTTTTCTGTAATAGTTCTCTTAAATCCTTAGACATAATTATACGCTTTTAATTCACTTTTTAACTTGTTTTTACCGCGCATTAACTGCGATCTGGAAGTAACCTCTGTAATGTTTAAAACTTGTGCAATTTCCTGATGATCGTACCCTTCAATTAAATACAAATTCAAAACAATTTTGTATTTTTCTGGTAGGTTGTTAATTGCAGTAGTAATATTATTAATAGTAACTTCTTTATTTAAATTCCAATCATTTTCATCTGCAATTGTCAATTTCGCTTCGTCAATTGAAACCAACTCAATTTTTTTCTTTTTCAAATAATCAATGCATTGATTAATTACAATTCTTTTAATCCAAGCGCCAATTGTAACTTGTCCTTTAAAACTATGAATGTTTTTAAATACTTTTATAAAAGCTTCTTGCATTATATCTTCGGCTTCAAAACTATTTTTCACATACCTTTTCGCAATTACAAACATTGCATCACAATATAAATCGTACAATTGCATTTGTGCCGTTGCCTTATTTAACTTGCAATTTTTTACAATTTGGTTGTTTAAAT
>NZ_JBFLKT010000150.1:0-3032 GCF_040883305.1 Lutibacter sp. | reverse complement strand
TTTCCGTTAATTTGGAACGGATTTAATCCTACCTCAACTGGAAATTTATGCCCATTTTTATGAGCTCCATACAAATCTCTATTAACTCCCATTTGTCTTGTGGAAGATTTTTTATAAAAAGAATTAAAATGAGCTCCATGACCTGCATGGTAATTTTTAGGAATTAAAATATGCAAATGTTGATTTTGAAGTTCGTCTTTAGCATAACCAAATATATTTTCGGCAGCAGTATTGTTTGCAACAATTGTTTGATTTTGGTCAACAACAATTACACTTTCTGAAACGGCTTCAAAAAGCACATTAAAAACGTATTCATTTTCATGAAATAAATTAGGCAATGGTATATTTTTTTAGTTTTTTAGTATTTTCGAAAATACTAAAAATTTATGAACTTCAATATTAATTTTAAGCTAAAAACGAAACTTAGTTAAACTGACCTGAAATTGAGCTAATTATTTCTAAAAAATCAGCACAAAATGATGAAAATTATTTAAAAATAAACTGTTAATTTTAACTAATATGTTTTAGTCATTGTTGGTGGTACAACAATAATAAAATCAGCTTTTAATTTATTTTCTTTATTAAATTTTTTAATATTTTCTTGCTCAATTACGCTTACAGTGCTAATTTTTAAGTTGCTATTTCCTTTTTTTAAATACCAATTAATTCCCTCATAATCGTCTGAATGATAAGAACCATTATAATGCACAAATAGTGAATTTGGTTCGTGATTTTCTACTATAAAATACCCCATTGTTGCATCTTTAACGGCCTGAGCTTTAGGTAAATTATCACCGCCGTGACCACCCATCATTTCTTTCATTTTAACATAACCTGGCAATGTTTCATCATAGGCAATTGGCAATGGCGCAATCCAACTTTTTTCTTCTTCAGAAAGTGTTTCTAATACTTCAAAACCTCCTCTAAAAACCTGACTGGCAAATCTTCTAGGGATATTAGTTGCAATAAATTTTAAGGTACTATCTCTTGCAAAATCTACCAAAGGTTTATAATCGGTTTTAAAATTATTCCACAATCTGGCCAACGTATCTAATGCTTTTGCGTCTATTGTTCCGGCTAAATAATCGTTTAATTCATTTTGATTATCCGCTTCAAACATTTCTGCTCCTAGAATTAATTTTCTTTGCGCATGTAAATCTTTAGTAGCTTCATATTGTAACCAATGTACAATAGGATTGTTATGGTGTTCACCAAATAAAACCACATCCGCTTTACTCATTTTTTTAAGCATCTTTTTATACGACACTTTGTTGCCTTTTGCATTGTATAATTTATATGCAGGTTTGTTTTGTGCTTGTATTACACCCGAAAATGTAATTATTAGTAGAAATACTATTAGTTTTCGCATAAATATTATTGGTTTTTTAACAGTTGGTTTTGAACAAATTTATAACTTTGTTACTAATTATTATAATTATTTCTTAATAATGAAAAAAGTGAGTTTAAATCACTCCGTTTATTAAGATTTAAATAACATATTAAAACATTCTTAAAAATGAAATACCTTCCAATTAGCAATCAACTTTTTACAAAAAACAGAGCTAAGTTTACCGCTCAAATGAAACCAAAATCAATTGCGGTTTTTAATTCTAATGATACTTTTACCACGGGTGCAGATAGTACACTTCCTTTTAAACAAAGTAGCGATTTGTTGTATCTAAGTGGTGCAGATCAAGAAGAAAGTATTTTAGTTCTTTTTCCAGATGCAATAAATCCAAAACACAGAGAAATTTTATTTTTAACTGAAACAAGTAAGTTAATTGAAATCTGGTATGGTGCAAAATATTCTAAAGAAGAAGCTACTAAAGTTTCTGGAATTGAAACAATTTATTGGTTATCTGAATTTGATAAAGTTTTTTACGATTTAATGACAGAAGCAGAAACAGTATACTTTAACACAAACGAACATTACAGACAATCAGTTGTAATTGAATCTAGAGAAGACAGATTTATAAAAAAATGTAAAGCCGATTTTCCTGCACATAAATGGGAAAAAAGCGCTCAAATAATGCTTAACATTAGAGGTGTAAAAGAACCTGAAGAAATTGAACTTATACAAACTGCCTGCAATATTACAAACAAAGGCTTTAGAAGAGTATTGCCTTTTGTAAAGCCGGGCATTATGGAGTTTGAAATTGAAGCTGAATATATGCACGAATTTTTAAGAAATCGCTCTAAAGGGTTTGCATATACACCAATAATTGGTTCGGGTTATAGTGCCTGTGTTTTACATTATATTGAAAACAATAAAGAATGTAAAGATGGTGATATGATATTGATGGATGTTGGTGCCGAATATGCTAACTATGCAAGTGATATGACACGTACAATTCCAGTAAACGGACGTTTTACTGAAAGACAAAAAGCAGTTTACAATGCTGTTTTCCGTGTTAAAGATGAAGCCACAAAAATGTTGGTTCCAGGAACAGATTGGGCTGAATACCATAAAGAAGTTGGTAAATTAATGACAAATGAATTGTTATCATTAAAACTACTTGATAAAGCCGATGTACAAAACGAAGATCCAAATTGGCCAGCATATAAAAAGTATTTTATGCACGGAACTTCGCATCATTTAGGTTTAGACACGCACGATTATGGTGCGTTAAAAACACCTATGAAAGCTAATATGGTATTTACCGTTGAACCTGGAATTTATATTCCTGAAGAAAATATGGGAATTAGACTTGAAGATGATGTTGTAATTCAAGAAAAAGGAGAACCTTTTAACTTAATGCAAGCTATTCCTATTACTGTTGAAGAAATTGAAGATTTAATGAATGGCTAATATTAGTTAGACACTGAGTCAATTTTAAAAAAGAGCCAATAGTTTCTGTGCATAGAAGTTATTGGCTCTTTAATTATATATTATTCTACTATAAATACTTCTTTTAAAGAAATAGCATTTCCATTTTTGGTAAAACCTTCTACAGAAATTTCAAAGGTTCCTTTAACATCTGAAGTAAAAAAATTGAATTCACACGTCTTAGAATTTATTTCAACGTTTGGTA
>NZ_JBFLKT010000149.1:0-12912 GCF_040883305.1 Lutibacter sp. | reverse complement strand
TTGCTTTTTATTAATATCTAAAATCTTGTTTGAAGTCAATTCAGAAAATAGTTCGTTTTTACCTTCAACAGTAACTGTTCTATTGCAATATTGAAAAAAAGAACCTTTACCAAACAAATCAATATCGTAACTATAAAAATGTTTTGGATTTAAAAATTCGCTTCCATCATCTAAGTTTAAATAATCTCTTTTTAAAACATTTAATTCAGTTTGATTAATGGAAATTAATGTTTTATTTAAGTCGAAATTATACTGTAAATCACTGTGTTTTAAAACTAAATATATAAACACAATAATACCAACACCAACAACTATTAACATAGCTGAAATATTGCCGAAAAACAGGTAAATTCCAAAAATTATTCCTAAAAACGTTAGAAATCTTAGTGTGCTTGAAACTGCAAGTTTCTTTTTTAATTTAGTAGATTTTTGTTCAAAAATAGATTTTTGATCGTTATAAAATTCTTGTGGTTGTTGCATTTAATAGTTGTCAATTCCATTCACTAAACTAAAAATAGTTAGTTGTGGAAATTTTTCTTTTAATTTTAAAGTAACGTCGTAACTTGTAATTCCCTTTTTACAAATTACCACATATTTTTTATCGTAATCTGGATTAAAACCTTCTACATTAAATGTTCTGTATGGAATTTTTTGATGCACTTTAAAAGGAATTGGCGCATCTGTATGATTTAAAACACTAATAACTTCCGTTGAGTTATCAGACTTAATTTTCTTAAAATCTGAAGCTAAAATTAATAATGAAGCATCTTGGGTTTCGCAATATTTTTCTGAATAATCTGAATTTTTAAAAATCTCCTCAATATTAATTGACTCATTTTTACGTAATTTCATTTTAAACTGTGAATTCTCAAGCGCATTGTAAATCAACAACTGATTTGTTAATAATGTACCCGTTTTTGTGATTAATTTTAGCACTTCATTTACTTGTAGCAATGCAATAAAACCAACAATAGGATTTAAAGTACCAGCTTCTTCACAATTGGGAATATCAGTTGTTATTTTTGGAAAAGCATCACGTAAATTACAGCTAAAACTACCATCTTTATTTTGCACATTAAATGTTGCTACATAACCATCAAACTTGTACAATGAACCATAAATCAAAGGCTTCTTTAAAATTACACAGGCATCATTTATCACATATTTTATCGGTAAACTATCGGTTCCATCAACTACAATATCAAAACTGGAAATCAAATCTAAAATTGAATTTTTATCTACTGCTTTGTTCGTAAATGAAACATTTGTAAAAGGTGCTCTTTTTTTTACTTCATTCGCTAAAGTTTCAGCTTTTGATTTCGCAACATCTTCAGTTTTAAAAAATACTTGTCGGTGTAAATTTGAAACAGAAACCGTATCAAAATCTACTAAATGTAATGTTCCAACACCACTTGTGGCTAAATAAATGGCTACTGGACTACCCAGTCCACCACAGCCTATTACCAAAACTTTTGCCTTTTGCAACAACTTTTGACCTTCGTTACCAATTTCTGATAACGTAGTTTGACGTTTAAAAAATTCTTCGCTCGTAATGTTCATTATTTTTTTAAAACAGATTGCCAAAGTTATTTAAATAATCTCAAATAAGTGGATTGTTACCATAATTGAAATATCCTATTTGTTTATTTCTTTTTTTGCTGCTTTATATTCTTCTGGAGTATTAATATTTCTAATAAAATCATCATCAATTTCAACAATCTCAACATCTGAATTTATTAAAACTTTACGCGGACAAGAATAGCCTTGTGCTAAATAATTTAATAATAATGGATAACTTTTCGGTTCCCAAATCGTAATTAAAGGCTCTGGAAATTGCTTATCTTTTCCTTTTATTGTAGTTGCTACTTTTGAAGGGTTTCTATATTTTAACAATAATTGAATCACTTCGTTAGTAACAAAAGGCAAGTCGGTAGCAATTACCAACCAAGCTACATCTGGATTTTCTTGAAATGCAGAACAAATAGCGCCAAACGGACCCAAACCAATAAATTTATCGGTTATTTTGTTTTCAATATCAATTTTTTGCGCTTCACGAACTGCTAAAAATGTTTTTAAATTATTGTTCTCTAACAATTCTATCGCAACATCTCGTTGATTTTTTCCGTAAAAATTAAGCGTTCCTTTATCGGTTCCCATTCTCATACTCTTACCACCAGCCAACACCAAACCGTTTATTGGAGCAATTTTTTCTTTGATTAGATTTTCTATATGTTTTGAAATTTTTTCAATTTCATCCATAGAATAACATAATAAGTTTTTAATTTGAGGATATTTTTCTTCTAAAAAATCGAAATAATTAGCATCATCGTTCAATCTAATTACAAACTGAATATTATTTAATTGTTCTAATCTTTTTAAAACTGAAACTTCTTTTTCGTTGTCTAAAATTAAAATTTGTTTTGCTCCTTGATAGTGATTCCCATTGATAAAAACAAAATCGTATTGAGAAAACTGAACTCGTTGATTGAATTTATTTACCTCAGAATTAATTGAAATTTCGGCAGTTCCTATGTGATGAAATGTAAACGTTTCTAAGGTGTTTTTTTTAATATCTTTTGAATGTGAGGCATCAAAATAAGCCAATTTATAGTTCGCTAAATTTTCTGAAACTTTAGAAATCAGGTTTGAAATATTAGTACAATTTGTTCCTAAAATTGAAATCTCGTTAGGTGCAAAATTGTCGTTATCTCTTAATTTTAATTTTGTGTGTTTTTGATGTTTAGCCATTTTTTATATCGCTTTTACCACCTGATTTTTCAAGTAATTTAACTTCTTTTAGTATCATTTTTTGTGAAATACTTTTACACATATCATACACAGTTAAAGCAGCAATAGTAGCTCCTGTTAAAGCTTCCATTTCCACTCCTGTTTTTCCTTCAATAGCAACTGTACACAAAATTTGAATATCTGTTTTGTCAATAATTTTAATATCAATATCAACTCCGTTAATTAGTAATGGATGGCACATTGGAATTAATTCTGAAGTTTTTTTAACAGCCTGAATTCCTGCAATAATGGCTGTTTGAAAAACCGGTCCTTTTTTTGTAACCAACTCAGCTTCTTTAAAATGAGCAATAATTTCTGAACCCAAAAACATAGTCGCTTTTGCAGTTGCAGAACGTTTGGTAATTTTTTTATCACCAACGTTTACCATTTTTGGTTGGTTTTTTTCGCCAATATGTGTGAATTTATTTTTCATATGTATGAGATTCTGAAACAAGTTCAGAATGACGTTGTTATCTATATGTTATTAAAGGAAATACTTGTCCTTCGGTAAAATTACTGTTATCATCTGGCAATTCCAAAAAAGCATCGGAATCTACTAAATTTGCTAAATCTCCCGAACCTTTCCCTGCTATCGGGGTTGCAATTAACTTTCCATTTTCCTGATGTAATTTAACTTGTAAAAAATAAGTTAAGTTGGGTTTAAAATAGAAGTTCTCGCTTAAAATTGCTTCTTGTTTGGTTTCAAAATTTAATCCAACCGATTTGTAATACCAAGGGTAAAAATATTTTAAACAACTAACAAAAGTAGAAACTGGATTTCCAGGAAATGCAAAAACTGTTTTGGCTGCTTTTTTTCCAAACCAAAATGGTTTTCCTGGACGTTGTTTTACTTTATGAAATAATTTTTCAACAACTAAATTATTCAGTACTTCTGGAATAAAATCGAATTTTCCTTTAGAAACTGCACCGCTAAAAAGTAGCACATCATATTCATCTAAGAACTTAGAAATTTTAGTTTCTAATGTTTTTTTATCGTCTAAAATATGAGCTGTATCAGCTTTAATTTTTAACTTTTCTAATAAAGAAACTAATGTGTAAACATTGCTTCTTCTAATTTGATATTCGGCTGGAGTTTCAGAAACTTCTACCAATTCATTTCCAGTAGAAACAATCATAACTTTTGGTTCTTTTCCAACTTTTACTGTGGATTTTCCTACAGTTGCAAAAACTCCAATTTCAGCAGGAGAAATTAACGTATTTTTTGGGATTAAGACATCGTTTTCTTTTCTGTCTAAACCTTTTTTATGAATATTCTGAAAGTTTTTTACTGTATCTAAATTTACGGTTGCAAATCCATCTTTAATTTCTAACAATTCATATTGAATTACTACATCTGTATTATTTGGAAGCATTGCTCCGGTCATTGCTTCAATACAATTATTAGGGTTTTTTAATGTTAATTGCGGACTCCCGGCTGCTTGTACTCCTTCAATTTTAAAGCTTCTAACGCCTTTATTAAACGCTTCAGCAGCTATGGCAATTCCATCCATACTAACACGATTAAACGGAGGGAAATCTCTATCAGCAACTATATCTTCTTTTAAAACACGTCCAACTGAATTTATAAAATCAACTTCTTCAATTCCAAAATCTTCAGTGCTTTTTAAAATTATTTTTAAAGCATCTTTTACAGTAGTAAATTCCATTGTTTTATTGTTTTATTGCTTCAAAGAAAGCTTTTAATTTAGTTTCATCTAATTTGCCATTTGTTCTAACACCACTACATAAATCCAATCCGTAAGGTTGTACTTTTTCAATTGCTTCTGTAGCATTCAACTGATTTATTCCTCCAGCTAAAAATACAGGAACCTTAACGTTTTCAACTATTTTTTTACTTATTTCCCAGTTGTGAACCCTACCAGTTCCACCCAATTCTTTGGTTTTTAAATTTGGGTTCCCGCTATCTAATAAAATAACATCCACATTTTTGGAAATTTGCAAAGCTTCTTCAATTGAACTTTCATTTAAAATGTGTAAAACTTGCACAATTTTAACAGTTGGTAATTCATTTTTTAATTGTTGATGTGTTCCTTCGGTTAAAGCATCCACAATTTGAATGGTTGTTGTATTTACTTTTGAATAATGTTTTAAAATATCCTCAACTTTTGTTTCACTAGTTAATAAAAAAGTTTGAATATGTTTTGGAACTTCACAAGCTATTTCAGCAATTAAACTATCTGAAATTATACCTGGTCCACTTGGCATATTTCCAACCAACCCCAAAGCTGAAGCTCCATATTTAATAGCTAAATTGGCTTCTTGAACACTGCTAACACAACAAATCTTAATATGTGTTTTTTTCATTTAGCCTCCTATTGTAGACATACTTTCTGAGACATCGTTACCGCGAGATGCTTCTGCAATAAATCCGTTTTCAGGTTTTTTATGAACTGTTTTAATAAATAATTCTTTCAGTTCATCGTCGCTTGCGCCATCTCTAATAAAATCTCGAACATTAAAAACACCACCATCAAACAAACAGTTTTTAAACATTCCGGTTGCTGTAATTCTAATTCTATCGCAATCGTTACATATAGTACGTGTAAATGCTGGAATTATTCCAAAAGTTCCTTTATAATTAGGAATTTTAAAGTTTCTTGAAGTAGATGATTTTTTGGAAATCACGTGTTCAACTTGAGAATAATTAGCTTTAATATGGTTTATAATTTTATTAAAATCCCAAACTTCTTGCATCTCTCTTTGTCCTTTTCCATTAAAAGGCATTTCTTCAATAAACCGAACAGCAATATCTTTTTCTTTAGACAATTCAACAAAATCTATAATTTCATCGGTATTAAAACCAGATTGCACAACTACATTCAGCTTTAATTTTAAATTGCTTTTTTCTAATTTTTCAAAAGTATCGTATACATTTTCAAAAACATCTCTTCGTGTAATTTGTGCAAATTTTTCTTTTTGAAGACTGTCAATACTTAAATTGATTGCGTTGATATTTAAGTCCTCTAATTTTTTAATATGATTTGAAATTAATGCACCGTTTGTTGTAATGTTTATTTCTTGTAGTTTATCATTAAAAGAAAGTGATTCTAAAAAGTTTACAAAATCTCTACGCACAAAAGGCTCTCCTCCAGTTAACCTAACTTTATTTACTCCTAATTCTGAAAGCACACGAATAATTCGGTACATTTCTTTATAAGAAAGCAACGCTGTTCTATTAACGATGTCAATTCCATGAGCAGGCATACAATATTGGCATCGCAAATTACATCGGTCCGTAATTGCCAATCTTAAATACGAAATTTTTCTACCAAATTTATCTGTTAACTGCATTAATTTAATGTTATTTTATTTCTTCCTAAAGTTACAATTTCTTCTTTCTCTAATTTTTTTAAAATTCTTGATATAGCTTCTCTTGAAACTTTTAAATCTCTTGCAATATCAAAATGCTTCCTATTAATAGTGCTATTATTGTAAATTAAACTAGAGTTTTCAATGTATCTTAAAACTCGAAATTCTAAATTTTCAAAAGCAATATCATTAATTAAATTTAATAATGATGCTGTTTGTTGTTGATTTAATTTTAAAAAAAACAACCTCCACGAATTATATTTTTCAAACCACAAATTTACAATTTTTGCTGGTATCGCAATGTAAGTAATATTGCTTTCAGCTTTTATTCTAATATCGTTTTTTTTATTTTCAAGTGCATACGAAATTGCAATTGCACTTGTTTGTTTGTCCGACAAATAATGTAGAAAAATACCGTTTCCTTTTCCGTCACGGCGCATAACTTTTGCAACTCCCGAAACAATTAAAGGTATAAAATTTGCATCTCTGCGTATTTCTAAAATAATCTGATCTGCTTCAGCCTGCTTTAAAATACCATATTTACAAAGTTCTTGTTGTAATTTTATTTCAAATACTTTTGAAAAATGAGTGTCTATTATTTCGTTGATTCTCATGTATATGAATTATTTTTTTAACGGTCACATGCTATTGGTGCTTAGTATTTTATAGAATGAATAAACACCTTTTAGCCTGCTCATTTTATAACAACCTATTTAATGAGGTAGTTTATCCTTAAAATAACCATATAAAAAGGCACCGAGTGTTGCTCCAAAAATTACGACTAAAATTGATACAACTCCTTTCCCTATTAGAACAAACATTGGCCCTGGACAAGCGCCTGCCAATGCCCAACCTAAACCAAATAAAATACCGCCTAGTAAATTACGATACAATCCCGATTTTTTTGCAGGTACATGAATTTCACTTCCTTCAAATGTTTTTACCATTTTTTTTCTGAATAAAAACATGCTTATCATTCCTAAAACAATCGCAGATCCAATTATTCCATACATATGAAACGATTGAAATTTAAACATTTCGTAAATTCTGTACCACGAAATTATTTCTGCTTTACTCATTACTATTCCAAAGAGTATGCCTACTAAAAAAAACTTTATATATTTCATATCTCTTTATTTAAAATAATAATGGTAAAATAAACCAAGTCATAACCAAGCCTCCAATAAAAAAACCGATAACCGCTATCAATGAAGGAAGTTCTAAATTACTTAAGCCCACAATTGCATGACCTGAAGTACAACCACCTGCCCAACGTGCACCAAAACCAACCATAATACCTGCAATTAGCAGAATTAAAAAGCCTTTAAATGACAACATTGTTTCAATGCTAAAAATTTCATCAGGTAAATAGGTAGTTCCAGCATTTTGAATTCCAATATCTGCTAAATCTTGAATTGTTTGTGGGTTAATGGCAACAGCATCTGTTGGTGAAAGCCATTGTGAAGCTATAAAACCCCCTGTAATTCCACCTGCAACAAATATTAAGTTCCAAGAATTTTGTTTCCAATCGATTTTAAAATAATCGACAAATTTTCCAGCACCACCAATAGAACAAAAGGTTTCTAAATTAGATGAAACCCCAAAACGTTCGCCAAAGTAATATAATAAAAACATGACCAAGGCAATAATGGGTCCAGCAACATACCAAGCCCATGGTTGTGTAATAAATTCCATAATTTATTTAATTAGTTAGAACTATAAAAGTATTGCATAAATTATGCTGTTATGTAACTTTTGTTACATACTTAAAATTCTAAAATCTCAATTTTATTTCTATGTAGCTTAATTTTCCCTTCATTTTCTAGTTGTTTTAATAACCTTGAAATTACAACTCGAGATGTATGCATATCGTAAGCAATGTCTTGATGCGTGGTATTTAAAGCAGTTTCACGTAATATTTGAGCTTTGTCTTTAAGGTACTTGTATAAACGCTCATCCATTTTCATAAACGCCAAGGTGTCTATGGTTTCCATCATTTCATTTAAACGAATATTGTAACTATCTATTACAAAGTTTCTCCAACTTTTGTATTTTACTAACCAGTCGTCTAATTTTTCCTTTGGAAGAAAGATTATTTCAGATTCTTTTTCAGCAATAGCTCTAATCCCACATTTCCCATTTGAAATAGCACTTGCAAATGAACTTGCACAAGTATCTCCTTTTTCTAAAAAATACAGTAATATTTCTTCACCTTTTTTATCTTCTCTAACAATTTTTATGGCACCATCTAACAACAATGGAACTCCTTTCATTTGATCTCCTAAATCAACCAACAATTCGTTTTCACGTAATTTTTTATACACTCCAACTTGCTCAATTTCATCTAATAATTCTTTTTCAAAAACATAAGAATAAAAGTTCTCTAATTTTTCTCTAATCATTTTAAGTATTTTAAAATTTTTGCGGTAGCCCCTGTTTTATTAATCACATAATTCAATGCTTTTGAACCTGTTTCTAATCTTTTAATTTTATCAATAAAAAAACTGCTTAAAAGTACGGATAATTTTTGAGAATTTTTTACTGAAAAACAAGCCTCTTTAGCAACTAATTCTTTTGCCTCAATAAATTTACTGTAATTGGGTCCCATTAGTATAGGTAAACCAAAAGTTGCTGGTTCCAAAACATTATGAACTCCAGATTTTGTAAAGCCTCCGCCAACATAAGCAATATCCGCATAACTGTACACTTTTGTTAAAATACCAATAGTATCAATAATAAAAACCTGATAATTTTCTAAATTTTCATCTTCTTTTTCTGAAAACAGCACTACCTTTTTTGAAATTGATTTTTTTAATTCTTGAATATTTTTTGCATTTATATTATGAGGTGCAATAATAAACTTTTCATTTCCTGAAGCTTTATTATTTATATAGTTAACTAATAATTCCTCATCTTCTTTCCAAGTGCTTCCTGCAACCAATGTGTAGGTATTGTTCTTAAATTTTGAAATAAAATCGAGCTGATTATCTTGTTTTGTAATTTCATAAACTCTATCAAAACGCGTATCTCCACAGGCAGTTACATGCTCAATATCAAGACTTTTTAATAATGTTTCTGATAATTTATCTTGTACAAAAAAGTAAGAAAAGGCATCCAACGCTTTGCGCATAAAACTGCCATACCATTTAAAGAATACTTGATTTTCTCTAAAAGTGCCTGAAATTAAAATGGTGTCAATATTTCTAATCTTTAATTCTTTTAATAAGTTTGGCCAAAATTCATATTTTACAAAAATGGCAGTTTCTGGATGGACAATATTCAGGAATCTTTTAGCATTTTTATCAGAATCTAACGGTAAATAACAAACTACATCTACTCCATAATAATTTTTTCTAACCTCGTAACCAGATGGCGAAAAAAAAGTTAATACTAATTTTTTTGTAGGATGTTTTTCCTTTAATTTTTCTAAAATCGGTCTGCCTTGTTCAAATTCACCCAACGAAGCACAATGCATCCAAATAACAGTGTCTGTTTTTTTAATATGCTGTTTTAATATTGTAAAAGTTCCTTTGCGACCATCAACAAAAAGTTTTATTTTTTTATTGAAAAGCGCCAGTACTTTTAGAATTAAACTAGCTTTAAAAATAAGTATGTTGTATAAAAATTGCATAGAACAGCAAAGGTACAAAATAAGCGCATAAAAAAACTCCCAAACTATTTACCAGTTTGGGAGTTTTTAAAAATTTAAAGAAACTGTTTCTTAAGCTTCGAAAGGCTCAATAGAAACATAAGATCTGTTGTTTCTTTTCTTTTGGAATTTTACCAAACCATCCACTTTTGCGTGTAAAGTATGGTCTTTCCCCATATATACGTTATCACCAGGGTGGTGTTGAGTTCCTCTTTGACGGATAATAATGTTTCCTGCGATTGCAGCTTGTCCTCCAAATATTTTTACTCCAAGTCGTTTCGATTCTGATTCTCTACCGTTCTTCGAACTACCTACTCCTTTTTTATGTGCCATTTTACTAAATTTTTATAAGTTAAACGTTACAGATTTATTTTTCAACGCCTCCGTCTAATCTATCTTGTAATTCTTTCAATTCATCCCAATTACCATCAGCAGCTAATTTAGCTTGTTTTGGCCAAGTATCAGTTACGTGACTTCCACGAACTTCTGCAATAATTTCAGAAATTTGAGCTGGTTTTGCTTTTGCTAAATCTGCATAAGTTGCCATTCCTGCTGCAACTAATGTTTCAGCAATTTTTGGTCCAATACCTTCAATTTTCTTTAAATCATCAGCTTTAGTTGCTGCTTTTTTTACTGGAGCTTTTACCACAGTTTCTTTTACTGCTTCTTCTTTTTTAGGAGCTGCCTTTTTTGCCGGAGCTGCTTTTTTAGCACCACTTGCAGCAATACTTTCAATTTGAATTTCAGTTAAAGCTTGGCGGTGACCATTCTTTTTTCTGTATCCTTTTCTACGTTTCTTTTTGAAAACGATTACTTTATCACCTTGTAAGTGACCTAAAATTTTAGCCGTTACTTCGGCTCCTTGGATAGCTGGGGCGCCAAGTGTTACAGTACCATCGTTGTCTAATAGAAGAACTTTATCAAAAGAAACTTTGTTTCCTTCTGCTTCTTGTAAACGATGTACGTAAACCTTTTGGTCTTTCGCTACTTTAAACTGCTGCCCTGCTATTTCTACAATTGCATACATACGTATAATTTTTATTCGCTTTATTAATAAATTAATTACCTTTTCAATTAAGGCGGGTGCAAATATAAAGTTTTTTTCTTATTCAGCAAAACAAAATTAACTATAAGAAAGTACTCATTTTTAACCCATTATACCAGGTTGTATTAATGTTTAGTTAATTTATTCAAAATAATCTTAAAACGAATAAAAGTTTTTTAAATTTACCTTTTAAATTACTCAAAATAAAAGAGTGAATATCTTCTTTTTAAAAAAAATTGTAACAAAAAGAAAAAACATGCTACAAGTATGTAATATTTAACCTAAATAATCAATTCAATACCTATGAGAAAATTTTATTATTTAAGCTTTTTTGCGCTAATTTTAAGTTTTACCGCTTTTGCGCAAAAAGTAAATTTACAAGATCCTTTACCAGTAAACCAAAAAATTAAAAAAGGGGTACTAGAAAATGGAATGACCTATTATATTTATAGTACGGATGTAACTAAAAATGCAGCTAGTTATTATATAATTCAAAATGTTGGTTCTGTGTTAGAAAATGATAACCAACAAGGTTTGGCTCACTTTTTAGAACATATGGCATTTAATGGAACAAAAAACTTTGCCGGAAAAGGAATTTTAAATACACTTCAAAAACACGGCGCTGTATTTGGAAAAGATATTAATGCATACACATCTTTCGATGAAACTGTGTATAATTTAGACAACATTCCTACTAAAGATGGTTTGGTAGATACATCATTATTAATTTTAAACGATTGGTCTAACTACCTTTTACTTACCGACGAAGAAATTGATGCAGAAAGAGGCGTTATTAAAGAAGAGTGGAGAACTAGACAAAACGGACAAATGAGAGTTTTACAACAATCGCTGCCGGTTATGTTCGGTAATTCTAAATACTCCGAACGTTTACCAATTGGTCTAATGAATATAGTAGA
Source organism: Lutibacter sp. (assembly GCF_040883305.1). Lineage (GTDB taxonomy): Bacteria > Bacteroidota > Bacteroidia > Flavobacteriales > Flavobacteriaceae > Lutibacter. The sequence continues at coordinate 1,184 of NZ_JBFLKT010000149.1, read as the reverse complement.
AGGTTTTGAATACAAAGCTTTAAGAGATTTCTACCATGACTGGTACAGAACGGACTTACAGGCAATTGCAGTAGTTGGCGATATTGATGTTGATGAAATTGAACAAAAAATTATCAAACAATTTTCAAATATTCCAGCTGTAGAAAATCCAAAAGAACGTTTTTTAGTTGAAATTCCTGATAATGAAGAACTATTATTTACAGTTGCTATGGACGAAGAAGTAACAACTTCAAATATTTCATTTAGCATTAATCATCCAAGATCTTTAGCAAATCAAACAGTTAAAGATTTAAAAGAATCATTAATAAACAGAATGGTTCGTACTATGTTATCTTCTAGAATAAGTGAAATAACAGAAAAACCAGATGCTCCTTTTATGGCAGCACGTTTTAATTATGGGGATTTTGTAAGAACAAAGAAGCAACTTAGTCTGGCAGTATATCCAAAACCAAACCAACAGCAAGAAGCTTTTAAAGCTGCTTTAACAGAGTTGAACAGAGCAGTTAAATTTGGTTTTACTGAGGCAGAAATTGAAAGAACAATTGCACAAATTAAAAACAGCTACGAAACGCAAATTGCTAAAATAAATGATATTCCTCACGGAAGAATTATAAGAACAATTCAACAAAACTACCTTGAGAATGAAACAATGACAGATCTTGTTGGAGAATATGATATTGCTAAAAATATATTCGAAAATATTGATATTGAAGAGGTTAATAATTTCTTAAAACCTCTATATACCAAAAATAATAGAGCTATTATTGTAACTGGTGTAAAAGGAAATAATAATTTAACTAAAGAAGGCGCATTGTCAATTATTAATGAAGTAGAGAATGATAATTCAATAACTGCTTACGAAGATTCTTTTAGTGGAAAAACATTAATTTCTGATGTTACTATAAATGCAGGGAAAATAGCTTCTGAAGAATATAATAAAGAAATTGATGCAACTACTTTTACATTAAGCAACGGCATTAAAGTACACTATAAATTCGCTGATAAAAACGAAAATGATGTAAAATTAAACGCTGTAAGTTATGGAGGAAATTCATTATTAGATGATTCTTTATTAGCATCAGCAGCACTTACAACGGGTGTCGCTCAGTTTTCTGGTTTAGGAGATTTTTCAAGAACAGATTTACCTAAAGTACTTGCAGGAAAAACAGCATCTACATCTGTTC
>NZ_JBFLKT010000148.1:0-4563 GCF_040883305.1 Lutibacter sp. | reverse complement strand
TAAAGTAAGTATTGTTTTAAATGATTTTAAAATAAAATCTAGGTACGGCTATGGTTATGGTTACGGTTATGGCTATGGGCATGGATATAACTCTGCGAAGTATTCTAATGGATATACCGAAGCTGAAAAGAAATCTTTTTTTAAAAAACTGTTTAATAAAAGTAGTTAATATTTTTAGGTTATATATTTTAGTTTTGATTCACACCGTTTTTTATAAAAATCCGTATTCTTAATAATTTCTAATTTAGCACCAATATATTTTTTTAAAAGGTGACAAAAGTCACTAAACTTTCCTTTTAAAAAACTGGTGAACCAATTCTTATAAAGTATATTTGCATAAAATTTTTATAATGAATAAAGCTATATATATAGCAACCAGCGAAGCAAATAGTGGAAAATCTATTGTAGCTTTAGGTTTAATGAGAATGCTATTAGGTAAAACAGCTAAAGTGGGTTATTTTAGACCTATTATTGATGCTGATAAAAAAGGAAAGAAAGATAATCATATTAGTACAATTATATCTCATTTTAATTTAGATATAAATCCTAATGAAGCTTTTGCTTTTACACGATCAGAATACATAAAAAAAAGAAATGAAGGTAAAGAGGGTGAAGTATTTGATATGATTATTGAAAAATATAAAGCCTTAGAAGAGAAAAATGATTTTATGTTAGTAGAAGGTACCGACTTTTCTGGAGAAGGCACTGCTATTGAATTAGATGCTAATATTTTAATTGCTAAAAACTTAGGAATACCAGCAATTATTGTTTCCAGTGGTGTTGATAAAACTTTGGAAGAATTTGTAAATGGAGTGCATATTACATATGATTCTTTTAAAGAAAAAGAAGTCGAAGTATTAGCCGTTATTGCAAATAAAGTTCAAGAAAAAAACATTAAAATTGCGAGAGATGGTATTCAGAAAAATTTACCGAAAGATGTTTTTGTAAGTGTTATTCCTTTAATAACATCTTTAAATAATCCAACAATAAAAGAGGTTGCAAAAGCAATAGATGCCAAAGTTTTATTTGGAAAAGAACATATAAATAACCAGTCTTCTAAATTTATAGTTGGAGCCATGCAGCTTCGAAATTATTTAGGACATTTATGTGAGAATTGCTTAATTATAACTCCTGGTGATAGGGCTGATATAATTTTAGGTGCATTACAAGCAAATATTTCTTCAAATTACCCTAAAATTTCGGGAATTGTTCTAACAGGAGGTATTACTCCAGAAAAACCAATTATTAAATTAATTGATGGTTTGGCTCAAGTAGTACCAATACTGACTGTCAAGGAAGGCACATTTGCTGTAGCAAATAAAATTGGAGCTATACGTTCTCATATGTATGCCGAAAATAAAGAGAAAATTACAACGTCTTTAAATGTTTTTGACAAATATGTAGAGGTAGAAAAGCTAAATGAAAAATTAATCACGTTTAAGAACGATAGCATAACACCTAGAATGTTTCAATATAATTTATTGAAGCGCGCCAAACAGCAACGCAAACATATTGTGTTACCAGAAGGGAATGATGATAGAATTATTACCGCTGCTGCAAGATTAGTTCAAATGGATATTGTTGATTTAACGGTATTAGGTGATTACGATAAAATTGTAGATTCAATAACCCGTTTAGGTTTAACAGTTGATATAAATAAATTTAATATTATTGACCCAGTTAGTTCTGATTATTTTAAAGATTTTGCGAATACTTTGTTTGAATTAAGAAAAAATAAAGGTCTAACCATTGATATGGCAGAAGATTTAATGGGAGATGTTTCTTATTTTGGAACAATGATGGTTTATAAAGGTTTGGCGGATGGAATGGTTTCTGGAGCAGCACACACAACACAGCACACTATTTTACCAGCATTACAATTTATTAAAACAAGACCAGGAGTTTCGGTAGTTTCATCAATTTTCTTCATGTGTTTAGAAGATAGAGTTTCTGTTTTTGGCGATTGTGCAATTAATCCAAATCCAAATTCAGAACAATTGGCAGAGATTGCCATTTCATCAGCAGATTCTAGTATTAATTTTGGTATGGATCCTAAAATTGCAATGCTTTCTTATTCTTCAGGTGCTTCTGGTAAAGGAGCTGATGTTGATATTGTTAGAAGAGCAACAGAAATTATTAAAGAAAAACGACCAGATTTAAAAGTTGAAGGGCCAATACAATACGATGCTGCGGTAGATGCAAAAATTGGTAAAAGTAAATTGCCAGAATCAGAAGTTGCTGGCCAAGCAAATGTATTAATTTTTCCAGATTTAAATACAGGAAATAATACGTATAAGGCTGTGCAGAGAGAAACAGGCGCGTTGGCAATCGGGCCAATGCTGCAAGGTTTGAATAAACCGGTAAACGATTTAAGTAGAGGCTGCACAATTGATGATATTTTTAATACGGTAATATTAACTGCAATTCAAGCACAAGGCATAGAATAAATTACTTGTTGTATAATTTAAATGAAAAATTAGTGCAATTAGTAACTATAATTGGTAAAAACATATTAAATAAGAAATGAAAATTTTAATCATAAATTCAGGTAGTTCTTCCATTAAATATCAATTATTTAAAATGCCAGAAGAAGAAGTAATTTGTTCAGGTTTAGTAGAAAGAATTGGGTTAACCAATCCAGAAGTACATTACAAATCAAAAGATCATAAAATTGATAGAGTATGTATGATTACTAACCATAAAGAAGGTTTAGAAAAAGTTGTAAAATTTTTATTAGATGAAGAGTCTGGAGTTATAAAATCAACTTCTGAAATTGCTGCGGTAGGTCATAGAGTAGTGCATGGTGGAGATGCTTTTTCAGATACCGTTTTAGTTGATGAAAAAGTAAAAGCTAAAATTAAAGAATTGTTTTCGTTGGCTCCACAACATAATCCAGCTAATTATGAAGGTATTATAGTTGCTGAAAATATTTTTCCAGATGCAAAACAAATTGCAGTTTTTGATACTGCATTTCACCAAACAATGCCTGTTCAGGCTTACAAATATGCCATTCCAAATAAATTTCTAGAGGAACATAACATTCGAAAGTTTGGTTTTCACGGAACAAGTCATAAGTATGTGGCTAAAATAGCACGTACCCATTTAGGTGAAGAGCAAAGCAAAAAAATAATAACCATTCATTTAGGTGGTGGATGCAGCATAACAGCTGTTAAAGATGGAAAAAGTGTTGATACTTCATTAGGATTTGGTCCAAATGAAGGTTTAATTATGGGAAGTAGAAGTGGTGCAATTGATAATTCAATAATTTTTTACCTAGTTAATAATTTAGGTTATGAGTTAAATGATGTGAATGCCTTGCTTCAAAATGAAAGTGGTATGATTGGTTTAACAGGATGTTTATCTGATTATAGAGATATAGAAGCTGAAGCAATAAAGGGAGATGAAAAATGTCAGCTTGCTTTAGAAATGAGTGCTTACAGAATTAGACATTATTTAGGAGGTTATATTGCTAATTTAAATGGTGTAGATGCCATTGTATTCACTGCAGGTGTTGGTGAAAATTCAATAGTTCTTCGAAAAATGGTTTGTGAAAATTTAGATTTCTTTGGAATTGATATGGATGTACAAAAAAATGACGTTAAAGCTAGAAAATTAACAGAAATTCATTCAGAAAATTCTAAAGTTAAACTATTAATTATTCCAACAAATGAAGAGTTGGAAATTGCCAAACAATCTTTCGAATTAATAAATTAAAAGTTTATAAAATCGTAATTCTTAAAGCTGACTTGATGGACTTAAGAATTACGATTTAATTTTATCAAAGTTTGTTTTAAATCTTCCTATTTGTTTAGTTTTTTTCTAAATGACTTTTCAAACTTTTTCTTTCAACACCTTTATTTCATCACGTAACTGAGCAGCAGCAATAAAATCTAATGCTTTTGCAGCTGTTTCCATTTGCTTTCGTTTTTCCCGAATGCGTTTTTCAATTTCAGTTTTAGATAAATAGTTTAATTCTTCTTCGGCAGCCATATTCGCACCATTATCATAATGATATGAAGTAACGGTATTTTTTGCCAACGTATTTTCTATACTCTTTTTAATTTGTGTAGGTGTAATATTGTGTTTTGTGTTGTAAGCAACTTGCTTTTCTCTTCGCCTAGTAGTCTCATCTATTGTCAATTGCATACTTTTTGTAATTCTATCTGCGTACATAATTGCTTTTCCTTCAACATTACGTGCCGCTCTACCAATAGTTTGTGTTAAAGAACGGTGTGAACGCAAAAACCCTTCTTTATCGGCATCTAAAATAGCAACTAAGGAAACTTCTGGTAAATCCAATCCTTCACGTAATAAGTTCACGCCAATTAAAACATCGAAAAGCCCTTTACGTAAATCTTGCATAATTTCTACACGTTCTAAAGTATCAACATCAGAATGGATATAGCGACAACGAACTTGAATTCTGGTTAAGTATTTTGCCAGTTCTTCAGCCATACGTTTGGTTAAAGTTGTAACTAAAGTACGTTCGTCTTTTTCAACTCGAATTTGTATTTCTTCCAATAAATCGTCTATTTGATTGATACTTGGACGAACTTCAATTTC
>NZ_JBFLKT010000147.1:0-3881 GCF_040883305.1 Lutibacter sp. | reverse complement strand
TTCAACACATTTTTTGAAAACACAATAACAGTTTTGAATAAGAGTAAAGATTATCAAACATTTGATGCTCGGAATAAGTTATTGAGTTTCTATTATACTTTTTTTGAAAATTTAACTGTAAATAGAAGCTACGTTGTTGCAACTTTAAATTCTAAAAAGTTAGATCTAAAAAAATTAGATGCCTTATCCAACCTTAAAACGAGCTTTTCACAGTATATAGGTGATCTTGAAATTGAAACTATTGATTTGAAACAGAAAAACATAGCGCAAATTCAACAAAAAAGCATAAAAGAAACCGCCTGGATTCAACTATTAATTACTCTAAAATTTTGGTTAGACGACAGTTCTGCCAATTTTGAAAAGACAGATATTTTTATTGAAAAATCTGTAAATACAAGCTTCGATTTAATTGACTCAACTCCATTAAAAAGTATTATTGATTTGGGTAAATTTTTATATAAAGAAAAAATGAACATAAATTAGAATATAAATACTATGCTAAAAACTATCGATACAATTCCAGTTTCTAAAATTCATAGAGCCTCTAAACTAGTTCAAACTGGTGCAAAAGTTGGAATAAATTACTTAAAATACTACGGAGATAAATTAGTTAATACAGAAGACGAAGCGAAAGAAAAACTTAATAAAAACAATGCTGAAGACATTTATGATGGGCTAAAAAAATTGAAAGGTAGCGCATTAAAAGTTGCTCAAATGTTGAGTATGGAAAAAAGTGTTTTACCACAAGCCTATGTAGAAAAATTCTCTTTATCTCAATTTTCTGTACCTCCATTATCCGCACCTTTAGTTGTAAAAACATTCAAAAAGTATTTTGGAAAAGCTCCTGATGAAATTTTTGACACTTTTAATGCAAATTCTGTAAATGCTGCAAGTATTGGACAAGTGCATAAAGCTGAAAAAGATGGTAAAAATTTAGCAGTGAAAATTCAATATCCGGGTATAGCAAATAGTATTTCTAGCGATCTTACTATGGTAAAACCTATTGCCGTTAGTATGTTTAATATTAAAGGAAAAGATTCTGATAAATATTTTAAAGAAGTTGAAGATAAATTAATTGAAGAAACCAACTATTTAATTGAAATAAAACAAAGCAAAGAAATTTCAGAAGCGTGTAAACACATTCCAAACTTATATTTCCCTAAATATTATGAGGAATTTTCTTCAGAAAGGATTATTACAATGGATTGGATGCACGGTGAACATTTATCAGAATTTACTGCATATAACACTGATGCACAAAAGTCCAATAAATTAGGGCAAGCCTTATGGGATTTTTATATGTATCAAATTCATTCGCTTAAAAAAGTACACGCAGATCCACATCCTGGAAATTTTTTAATTTCCAAAGATGCTAATTTAATTGCGTTAGATTTTGGCTGTATGAAAACAATTCCACTCGAATTCTACATTCCTTATTTTGAATTGGCAAAAAAAGAAAATATTCAGAATCCAGAAATATTTAAACAAAAATTAGTTGAATTAGAAATTTTAAGAGATGATGATTCTCCCGAAGAATTAGCTTTTTTTACTGCAATGTTTTATGATATGTTAAGTTTGTTTACACAACCTTTTCATAAGGAAGTATTTGATTTTTCTAATCCAAATTTCTTTAAAAAAATTGCCGAATTAGGAGAACGTTATTCTAAAAGTACGGAACTCAAAAAGATGAATGGAAATAGAGGTTCTAAACATTTTATTTACATCAACAGAACCTTTTTTGGATTATATAATTTAATGTTCGATTTAAAAGCAACAGAGGTTCACATTAATAATTATAAAATTTTATAATGACATATTTTAATATTGATGAAATTCATAATTTAAATCATTTATATAAAATAAATCTTATTAATAGTTGCGCTGGTTTTAAATCCGCAAATTTAATTGCGACAAAATCTACTGAAAACAACACAAATGTTGCTATCTTTAGTTCCGTAATACATTTAGGTTCGGCACCTCCATTATTAGGTTTTATTTTAAGACCTACATCAGTGCCAAGAAATACGTATGAAAACATTATGGAAACTGGCTATTATACTATAAATCATGTACACGAGAAAATTATTAAAGATGCGCACCACACTTCTGCAAAATACGATTGTAGTATTTCGGAATTCGATGTTACAAATTTAGAAACCATCTATAAAAACAACTTTTTTGTACCATTTGTAAAAGATTGCCCTATTCAAATTGCTATGAAATTTGTTGAAGAATATGATATTAAGTCTAATAACACAAAACTTGTTATAGGAGAAATTCAAGAATTGTATATTCAAGACGAACTTTTAAAAGATGATGGATTTATTGATTTATCTGAAGGAAAAATTGCAACTATTAATGGACTAAATGGTTATGCAATTCCAACATTGAAAGAACGATTTGAATACCAAAAACCTATAAAATAAATGAAAATTCTAGTTACAGGCGCAACAGGCTATATTGGAAAACGCTTAATACCTTTGTTGTTAAACGATGGTCATAGTATTGTTTGCACTGTGCGTGATAAAAACAGAGCTCCAAAAAATTTTATAAACGATAAAAATATACATTTTGTAGAAGTTGATTTTTTAAAACCAGAAACTTTTAAAAATATCCCAAAAGATATTTATACGGCTTATTATTTAATTCATTCTATGTCTAATTCTTCAACAGAATTTCACACGCTTGAAGAAAAATGTGCACAAAATTTTAAAAATTATATTGAAACAACTTCTGTTGAACAAGTAATTTATTTAAGTGGAATTACAAACGATACAAAACTATCTAAACATTTATTATCACGTAAAAATGTTGAAAATAGGTTAGCGTCTAATAATTATGCATTAACCACTTTTAAAGCGGGAATAATTGTCGGTTCAGGTAGTTCTTCTTTTGAAATAATTCGAGATTTAGTTGAAAAACTACCATTTATGGTAACTCCAAAATGGCTCAACACCAAAACCCAGCCTATTGCAATTAGAGATGTTTTGGCTTTTTTACAAAGAGCTATTGGGAAAAAAGAGTTGTACAATAAATCGTTTGATATTTTTGGGCCAGAAATACTTACTTATAAGGAAATGCTTTTAGAATTTGCAGACATTAGAGGTTTAAAAAGACGCATTATAACTATTCCGTTAATGACCCCAAAACTTTCATCTTATTGGTTGTATTTTGTAACTTCAACTTCTTATAAACTTGCCTCCTCATTGGTAAACAGCATGGGCATAGAAATTATTGGAAACCCGAGTAACATTTACCAACTATTAAAAGTAAAACCTATTTCATACAGAGAAGCTGTGGAAAATGCTTTTGTAAAAATTGAACAAAACAGTATTGTTTCAAGTTGGAAAGATTCATTTATAAGTAGCGCGTTAGAAAGTGATTTACATAAACATATTAATGTCCCAAAGTATGGATGTTTTACCGATAAAAAACAGCGTATTTTAAAAAATGAAAACTACACGCTAGATAAAATTTGGTCAATTGGGGGAAAAAATGGCTGGTATTACGGTACTTTTTTGTGGAAATTACGTGGTTATTTTGATAAATTTTTTGGCGGAATTGGGTTAAGGCGTGGACGGACACATCCAACTGAATTAAATAATGGAGATAGTTTAGACTTTTGGCGTGTTATTTATGTAAATAAAGAAGCTAAAAAACTTTTATTATATGCGGAAATGAAACTTCCAGGTGAAGCTTGGTTAGAATTTAAAATTGAAAATAACATCTTGTACCAAACAGCAACCTTTAGACCTCAAGGAATTGCAGGACGCTTATACTGGTATGCAGTAACACCTTTTCATTTTTTTGTTTTTAATGGAATGATTTCAGCATTGGCAAAATCAAAATAAAAACTACTGTATTAAAGATTTTTTTACAAC
>NZ_JBFLKT010000011.1:0-3980 GCF_040883305.1 Lutibacter sp. | reverse complement strand
GATCGTATGCAGTTGTAAAAACAACGTCTGGTACATTTGTTAATTCTTCTAATAAATCAAAACCAGATTTCCCAGGCATGTGAATATCTAAAAACAATAGGTCTGGTTGAAAGTCTTCAATTAAAGTTATGGCTTCATCTACGTGACTTGCTTCGCCTATAATTTCAAACTCTTTATGTTTTTCTAATGCGCGTTTTACTTCTTCTCTTGCTAAACGTTCATCATCAATGATTATGGTTTTATATCTTTTCATCTTCTATATGCGTTGGAATTAATATTTCAGCACTGACATGGTCATTTTCAGTCTCAGTTAAACTAAAGTTAGCTTTACCTTTATATTGAATTTCTAGACGTTTTTTTAAGTTTTCTAGACCTAAACCAACACTTTTATTTTGATTAATCACACCAGGGTTTTCAACTGTAATGTGAATATTACTTTCCTTCTTTTTAATTTTTAAGTAAATAATGCCACCACCAACTTTTAAATCGATGCCATGTTTAATAGCGTTTTCCACTAACAACTGAATACTTAAGGTAGGAATCTTATAATTAATGACCTCGTCATTAATATTGGTTTTTAGTTGCAATCTTTCTTCAAAGCGCAGTTTTTCTAAATCGATATAATCCTTAACTAAAGCTAATTCATCTTTTATGGTTATTAAATCTTTGTCTTTTTCATATAATGATGAACGCAACAAATCTGATAATAAATCAATAGCTCTTCTTGCAACGTTAGGATTTTCGATGACTAATGATTTAATAGAATTTAAAGAATTGAATAAGAAATGTGGATTTAATTGGGCTGACAAATTATCTAATTGGGCTTGTTTTGCTATTATAGACAGTTGTGCATTCTCCCTTGTGGTATCAACTTCTTTTTGATAGTAATGATATAAGTGATAAGCGAGTAGCCAAATAGTCATGTGCCTTAAACCAGTAATTAAAACTGGGTTCCAAACAAAAAGAGGATTCCAAACAAAAAACTTGCTTATAGAATCACTTTGACTATTTACGAAATAAATATAGGCAGACATTTTAAGATTCATCAATAACATGAATACAACAGAAAGTAAAAGGAGCGCAGGAATTACTTTCCAAATCAATTTTTTTAGACCTAATTCATTCCACTTTCGTCGTATAGCAAGGGTTCGATAAGCATGTGTTATTGCTATGCATATCGCAATGTCAAAAAAGAAGTTAATAATGGCATGAGACATTTTAAAATCATCCCTGAACAATGCAATGTACAGCCAAAAAAGAGAAACCAAGCACCAGCCTGTCAATTGACATAGCCAATATAAACGAGATTTTGATATTTTATTATTTAGATGTAAACTCATATGAATAGCAAAGCAACGTATTTTATTTAAAAAAAAAAAAAAAGAAATACATGAACGTTACTATTTTAGTATAAACGTAATTATTTTTATCCCTTAGTGACTCTTTTCTATATTAAAGTGTCTTTGTTATTTTTTTTGAATCTTTTTGATCATTTTTATTGCGTTAAAATTATTTGGGTTTAATTCTAGCGATTTTTTATAATTGAATAATGCCAAATCATTGTTTCTATTAAGATAATAAGCTTCGCCCATACTATCATATACATTGGCTGAATTTGGAAATTCTAAAATATTCAATTTGAAGATTTTAATTGCACCCTCTATTTGACTTTTCTCAATTAACTTATAACCAAGTTGATTTAATTCATTCTCATTTGAAAAATTATATGTATCAGAATAATTCTTTTTTAAACTTTTATAAAGTTCAATACCTTCATTTATATTATCGTAGCATTTTTGTCTTATTGTAAGATAAATGGATTTTTGAGGAATTGAAAAAGGACTTCCATTTGAGATATTTTCTATTGACTCAGCAATTTCTCTTAGTTTGAAATTTTTATTATTTGTCATTAAAATAATTGATAAATCTTCTTTTATATTATAATGTATAAAAGATTCATAATTAAAAGATGCCCCATGATGTTGATGAAACAATAACTCTTTATTTTCAAAAATGCCTTTTCCTAAAGCTGACTCGCTGTTTTTAGAGTAAGAATCAAATAACAGCATTAACGATTCTTTGGAGATTATTTTGCCTGAATGCAAACTAATTATCCAATTGTACATGTCATTTGCAGTAGGATATACCCAGCCCGAAAACTCAATATCCATAAACCTGTCATTAATCATATCATTGTTAAATGCCGCTACTGATTCAGTATTCTTTGGAGTTGCGTCTAAAACAGCATCTAACATATTGCTAGAAATAAGAATATTTTTTTGTATAAAATCATTAAAACTCATTCCTGATAGTTTTTCCACTATCCTCCTTTGAAGAAAAATATTATTATTACTATAGAGATAATCTGATCCTGGTTCAAAATTTAAATGCTTAATATTTTTTAAATCTGCATATATATCTTCATCATTTTTAACACTATTCCAATTTATTTTTGGCAATCCACTAGTATATTTTAACAAATGCCTAACAGTGATTTTGGTTGACCATTCTGGCAACTGTAACTCGAATTTTGAAATGTTATCATCTAGATTTAGCAAGCCTTTCTCTTTCAAAATCATTATTGCAACTGCATTGAATTCTTTTCCTATAGACCCAATATTAAATATCGAATTTCGATTTAGTGCTTTTGCTTTTGAACCATCTGAATATCCAAATTCATTTTGATATATTATTTTATGATTTTTAGAAATTAGAATGTTGCCATTGAAAAGACCTCGACTATAAGATGTTTTCATCAAAGAATCTATTAAAGTTTGTTTAACTAAATAATCTTTATTGGTTTCTATTAAATCACTTGTTTTTGTATTATTTTTGCAACCTATTAATATGGTTGTTATAATGACTAAAAGATGAAGTTTTGATTTCATTTTATTTAAAGCTTTTAAATTAATTAAACCTTATACAATGATTTTCAGGTTTTTTTAATTGCAATTAGTATTTAGCTCTTGATTATCTGATTTAAAAATTAGTGCAATATTTTGTCCATCATGGATTTTAATACAATGCAAATTAGGATTTCTATCTACTTTTAAATCTATTAAGTTTTGATTATTACTTACATCTAAACCTGTAAGCAAATTACTAGCCATGTATAAATGAGTTAAACTAATATTTTCACTAAGATTAATACTTTGTAATTGGTTGTCTGATACCAATAGAGTTTGTAATTTTTTATTGGAAGAAATATTCAAAACATTAAGCTTATTAGTTGTTAGTAATACATTTGTAAGATTTACAGCAGCACTTATATCCAGAGAAATTAAATCATTGTTGCTAATATGAAGAATTTCCAACGATGCATTATCTACAGTTAGTTCTTTTAAGTAATTAAATGATAAATTAAGATTTTCTAATTTTACTAACTCAGATAAACCAATTATGTCTGTAAGTTGGTTCGCAGTTAAGTCTAGTAACACTATGTTTGTGTTTTTACTAACATCAATACTTGATAAATAGTTACCTGCAAGATGTACTTCTTCTAAATAAATATTAGCGCTCAAATCTATCTGCTCTATATTATGTTGCTTCGCAATTAATCTTTTTAAACTTGAAAATCCTTCAATTCCAGATATATCATTAATAATACCAAACTCTAAAGTCTCTAGATCTAGTTCTTCAACATGTACAGCATCTGACTTTAACATTTGCTGATTTACAACACCATCTGAATCAATACCTTTTGCTATAAGTATTTCCTCGAAACTATTATCAGGTATGCTTAAAAATTTATCAGAAATTGTGTCTATATTATCATCTTTTGAACAAGAAAAAAATAAGGTGATCGATAATAAAAACACATAAAGTAGTTTTATATTTTTCATCATACTATTCGCTTTTATCTAGAATTAAGTCTTCAATTATTTTAAAATCTTTATTACTAGGAACATGCTTCGAATTTTCTAGCAAGACAATGTCATTTAGTGATGGAAAAATTCGTTTTGCTCTTTTAATCATTTTTT
>NZ_JBFLKT010000146.1:0-6169 GCF_040883305.1 Lutibacter sp. | reverse complement strand
GAAGTTGACGGAACTACTTATAGTTTAGAATTTAAAGATGCATTATATATAGGAAGCGGAAATAAAGAAGTAGTTTTTAAAAGTAATGATGTAAATAATCCTGCAAAATATTATTTAAATTCTGCACCTGCACATAAAAGTTATCCAATAAAAAAAGTAAGTAAGTCAGAAGCTAATAAGATAGAGCTAGGATCTTTAGAAACTGCAAATCATAGAACAGTAAACCAAATGATTATTGGTGGTATTGTTACTACGTGTCAGTTACAAATGGGAATGACAGAGTTAAAAACAGGAAGTGTATGGAATACTATGCATGCACATGTACATGATAGAAGAATGGAGGTCTATTTTTATTTAGATATTCCAGAAAATCAAGCTGTTTGTCATTTTATGGGACAACCGCAGGAAACGCGTCATATTTGGATGGGCAATCATCAAGCGGTTATTTCTCCACCTTGGTCAATTCACTGTGGGTCAGGAACTTCAAATTATACTTTTATTTGGGGAATGGCAGGTGAAAACTTAGATTATGGAGATATGGATGTAGCTAAAATAACAGAATTAAGATAAAATTTTATGAACACTTCATTATTTAATGTACAAGGAAAAATAGCACTTGTTACAGGAAGTACTCACGGTTTGGGTATGGCAATGGCTCGTGGATTAGGTTTGGCTGGTGCAACTATTATTGTAAATGGAAATTCATCACAAGAAAAAATTGATATAGCGGTTTCAGCATATAAAAATGAAGGCATTAAAGCATTTGGTTACAAATTTAATGTTTCCAAAGAACAAGAAGTTAAAGTTGCAATTACAAAAATTGAAACTGAAGTTGGAAGTATCGATATTTTAATAAATAACGCTGGAATTATAAAACGCACACCATTATTGGAAATGGAAGTGGCAGATTTTAGAGAAGTTATTGATATTGATTTGGTGAGTCCGTTTATTGTTTCTAAACATGTTGTGAAAGGCATGGTGTCTAGAAAACAAGGAAAAGTAATAAATATTTGCTCTATGATGAGTGAATTAGGTAGAAATAGTGTTGGAGCCTATGCAGCCGCAAAAGGTGGTTTAAAAATGTTAACACAGAACATGGCAACTGAATGGGCTAAACATAATATTCAAGTAAATGGAATTGGTCCGGGTTATTTTGCCACTGAACAAACTGCACCAATTAGAGTTGATGGACATCCTTTTAATGAATTTATTATAAGTCGTACACCGGCAGGACGTTGGGGAGATCCAGAAGATTTAGCGGGTGCTGCTGTATTTTTAGCATCAAAAGCCAGTGATTTTGTTAACGGACAAATCATTTACGTAGATGGTGGTATTTTAGCAACAATTGGAAAACCTTCAAATGAAGAATAATTTAAAGTAATTATATAAAATGAGTGCAAAATTTATACATGATAATTTTTTACTGGGAAATAAATTCGCAGAAGAATTATATCATGACTATGCAAAAAATCAACCTATAATTGATTATCATAATCATTTACCTCCACAACAAATCTCAGAAAATAAAATATTTGATAATATAACAAATGTCTGGATTAATGGGGATCATTACAAATGGCGTGCAATGCGTACATTAGGTATAAATGAAGAATTTATAACAGGTGGAGCATCAGATAAAGATAAATTTTTAAGTTGGGCAAAAACAGTGCCTCATACAATGAGAAACCCATTGTTTCATTGGACACATTTAGAGTTAGCAAGGTATTTTGATATTTATGATTTATTGAATGAAAATTCCGCAGAAAAAATATACCAAGAAACAAAAGAAAAATTAAATACAAAAGCTTACAGTGTTCAAAATTTATTGCATAAAGTTAATGTAGAAGTAATCTGTACTACTGAAGACCCAATAGATACTTTAGAACATCATCAAAATATTAAAAAAAGCAATTTAAATTTAAAAGTGAGTACAGCTTTTAGACCAGACAAAGCAATTTTAATTGAAGAAGATGGCTATAATGCTTATATAGATTTACTTGGGAAATCTGCCGATATCTCAATAAATTCATATCAAAATTTATGTGATGCATTAGCCAAAAGAATTTCATATTTTAATGAAAATGGATGTAAACTTTGTGATCACGGATTAAATGAAATTTATTTTGAAAACTTTACTGAAAGTGAAATAAAATCGATTTTTGAAAAGAAAAGGAACAATCAGCTTATAAGTCATGAAGAAGCACTTAAATTTCAAAGTGCATTGTTATTGTTTTTAGCCGAAACATATCATGAATTTGGTTGGGTACAACAATTTCATTTAGGAGCTTTAAGAAATAATAATGCGCGTATGCTTAGAGTTTTAGGTCCAGATACAGGATGGGATTCTATTGGAGATTATTCTCAAGCTACTAAACTATCTGCATTCTTAAATGCGTTAGATAGTAAAGATAAATTAACCAAAACAATTCTTTATAATTTAAATCCAGCCGATAACGAAGTTATGGCCACAATGATCGGTAATTTTAACGATGGAAGTATTAAAGGGAAAGTTCAATATGGATCTGGATGGTGGTTTTTAGACCAAAAAGATGGAATGACCAAACAATTAAATGCACTTTCTAATATGGGATTAATTAGTTGTTTTATAGGTATGTTAACCGATTCTAGAAGCTTTTTATCATTTCCAAGACACGAATATTTTAGAAGAATTCTTTGTAACCTTTTAGGCGAGGAAATTGAAAAAGGTGAATTGCCAAACGATATGGAATGGATTGGGAAAATGGTTTCAGATATTAGTTATAATAACGCAAAAGAATATTTTAAATTTTAGAATACAACTAATTAAAATGAAAAAAGTAGTAACATTTGGAGAAATCATGTTAAGATTAACTCCACAAGGGTTTTTAAGATTCTCTCAAGCAAATAACTTTGATGCTATTTATGGAGGAGGAGAATCCAATGTAGCAGTTTCTTTAGCTAATTATGGAGTACCTGTAGATTTTGTAACACGTTTACCAAAAAATGATATTGGAGAATGTGCTATGATGGAAATGCGTAAGAGAGGTGTTGGAGTTGATAAAATTGTTTATGGTGGCGACCGTTTAGGAATTTACTTTTTAGAAACAGGAGCAGTGTCTCGTGGTTCTAAAGTGGTTTATGATCGTGTGCATTCATCTATCGCTGAAATTGAATCAGGTATGATTAACTGGGAAGAAGTTTTTGGAGGAGCAGAATGGTTTCATTGGACCGGAATTACACCTGCAATTTCACAAGGAGCTGCTGATGTTTGTTTAGAAGCCGTAAAAGCCGCTAGCAAATTAGGGATTACTATTTCAACAGATTTAAATTACCGTGCAAAATTATGGACTTTCTGTGATACTGCTCATAGAGAAGCTATTATGACAGAATTAACATCATATTGTGATGTAGTTTTAGGAAATGAAGAAGATGCAGAAATGCACTTTGGAATAAAACCAGAAGGAATAACAGTTCAAACACAAGGACACAATCTTAAGGCAGAAGCATTTTTATCTGTTTGTCAACAAATGATGGAAAAATTCCCAAGAGCTAAAAAAGTAATCACCACTTTAAGAGGGTCAATTTCAGCATCGCACAATACGTGGGCAGGAGTTTTATATGATGGTACAAAAATGTACGAAACACGTCAATATCAAATTACAGATATTGTTGACAGAGTTGGCGGTGGAGATTCCTTTATGGGAGGATTAATTTATGGTCTTTTGGAATATGAAGGAGATGATCAAAAAGCACTAGATTTTGCCGTTGCAGCATCTTGTTTAAAGCACACAATAAAAGGTGATGCTAATTTGGTAACAGTAGATGAAGTAAATAAATTAATGGGTGGAGATGCCTCAGGTAGAGTTGCCCGATAAAAATATGGATTAAGTTTGATTTTTAGGAACAGTTAAACCGTATTTTACGGTTTAGCTTTCCTACCTTTAAATTCAAAATTATGGCACAATTTACAAGAATAGAAGTTGCAACAGCAATGAAAGAAACAGGGATGATTCCATTGTTTTTTAACAACGATATTGAATTAAGTAAAAAAGTATTAAAAGCATGTTATGACGGTGGAGCACGCTTAATGGAATTTACAGCTCGTGGAGATTTTGCGCACGAAGTTTTTGGTGAATTAACAAAATTTGCAATTGCAGAATTGCCAGGAATGATTATGGGTGTTGGTTCAGTAACTGATGCAGCAGCAGCTTCCTTATATATGGCTTTAGGTGCTAATTTTATTGTAACTCCAGTTTTAAGAGAAGACATCGCAATTGCTTGTAACAGACGTAAAGTTTTATGGTCTCCAGGATGTGGAACTTTAACTGAAATAACAAAAGCTGAAGAATTAGGTTGTGAAATTGTAAAATTATTTCCAGGAGATATTTACGGTCCACAATTTGTAAAAGGAATTAAAGGTCCTCAACCATGGACCAATGTTATGCCAACTGGTGGTGTTTCTCCAACAATAGAAAATTTAACGGGTTGGTTCAATGCTGGAGTAACTTGCGTTGGAATGGGTTCTCAATTAATTTCAAAAGAAATTATTGCCAATAAAGATTTTGACAAATTAAAGCAGGATGTTGCAAATGTGCTAAATGTAATAAAAAATTTAAAAGACTAAATAATGCGATTTAAAATAATTTTCTTAGGAATTCTTTTTATAAGTATAATATCTTGTAATAAAGTAGAAGATTCTAAAACTCTGTACTTAGGCCATACCTTGCCTCAAACTCATCCAGTGCATATGGGAATGTTGGAATTTCAAAAGGCTTTAGAAATAAATTCAAAAGGCAAATTAAAAGTCAAAATTTTTCCTGATGGTCAATTGGGATCAGAAAGAGAATTACTAGAATTATTACAAATTGGAAGCGTTGCTGCGACGAAGGTAAGTGCAGCTACATTATCTAATTTTGTCCCTGAATATCATGTGTTAGGAATACCATACTTGTTTAGAGATAAAACACATCAATTTAATGTTTTAGAAGGTCCAATTGGAAAATCAATTTTAGAGAAAGGATCTAAATTTTGGCTTCGAGGATTATGTTATTATGATGCAGGGAGTAGAAGCTTTTATACTAGTAAAAAAGCCATAAGAACTCCAGAAGACCTAAAAGGCCTAAAAATTAGAGTTATGAATAATCAAATGGCTATTAATATGGTAAATTCTATGGGAGGTTCTGCAACACCGTTGTCTTATGGAGAGCTATATACAGCTATTCAACAAGGGGTTGTAGATGGAGCAGAAAATAACCCACCGTCTTTTGTATCATCGAACCATTATGAAATTTGTAAGTATTATACACTTGATGAACATTCTTCTGTGCCTGATGTATTACTAATAGGTACAAAATATTGGGATAAGTTATCTGAAGAAGAGAGAATCTGGGTGCAGGATGCTGCAGATCACTCAGCTCAAGCACAAAAATTTTTTTGGGATGAATCGGTAAAGGAATCAATGAAAGTTTTAAAAGACTGGGGGGTAGAAGTTATAATACCAGAAAAATCATTATTTGCAGAAAAATCAAAGCCTGTTTTAGAGGAGTTTATTATAGAATTTCCTGAGATGTCGAAAATTGTAAATGAAATTAAAAATAAATAATTATGAATAAATCAGAGTATATTTTTAATAAAGTAAATAAAATTCTTGAGTGGTTTTTGATTGTAATTTTTGCACTTTTAGTTTTAGATGTTTTATTTCAAGTGTTTTCAAGATATATTTTGGGCACATCTTTTACTTGGACTGAAGAATTTGCAAGGTTCTCATTAATTTGGATGACCATTTTAGGAGCTGCTTATCTTAATGCTAAACGAGAACATTTATCGATGGATTTCTTATATCAAAAACTATCTTTGAAAAATAAAAGAAAAGCTTCAATACTTATAGAAGTATTTATATTTCTTTTTGCACTAATAGTTATGGTTGTAGGCGGATTAAACTTGGTTTATACCACACTGCATTTGGAGCAATTATCGGGTACCTTACGTATACCTCTTGGGTATGTTTATGCAATTTTACCCTTTAGTGGTTTCTTAATTATGTGCTTTTCCATATATCACATAGCAAATACTTGTTCAAATAAAAGCCTTAGTTAATTATGAGTATAGAAATTATTAGTATTATCGTTTTATTTGCAAGTTTTTTTGCGCTTTTGTTAATAAAAGTTCCAGTGGCATATAGTATTGGAAT
>NZ_JBFLKT010000145.1:0-14146 GCF_040883305.1 Lutibacter sp. | reverse complement strand
TCATTATTAATTTTACTTAAATCTGTACCCAAAAACTCTATTAGCATTAATGTTGCTTTGGTGTCAATTTTATATTTTTTACCAGCTAATACTCTCCGAATCCAATCCGCTACATGATTCTCGTATAATTTTTTACTTTCATAAACCAACCCTACTTTATTAATTTCTTTATAGAGCGATTTACGTTTATCTATTTTTTTGTATTTATAGCAAATAACCAAGACTGTAGAGGGTTGTGGTTGTTTTGCGTAAGACACCAGTTTTTCAATAGTTCTAGATAAATCTTGTGCTTCTTTAACAATAACAACTTGCCTTTCCGCCATCATTGGAAAACGTTTGGCGTTGTCTATTATTTCTTCAATAGTTACATCTCTCCCATACAACACCATCTGATTAAAACCTTTTTCTTCTTCAGCAAGGATATTATTTTCAATGTATTCTGAAATTTTATCAATATAATACGGTTCTTCACCCATTAAAAAATAAATAGGATTTATATTTCCATTATTAATATCAGAAACTATTTTTGTAACGTCACTCATTTATATAAAAAAAAATTAGCATTTTTGCTGTATGCAACAATTGAATTTACCTACATATAAATTCAGAATCAAAAGTAGTGAAAATAAGCTTTTTATTTTTGATATCATTAGAAAAAAATATGTGATTTTAACTCCGGAGGAATGGGTACGCCAACATTTTGTCTGGTTTTTAATTGAAGAAAAAAATTATCCTATTTCTTTAATTGCTATTGAAAAAAAGCTAACCATCAATAAACTGACAAAACGCACCGATATTTTAGTTTTTAATACTGAAGGAAATCCAGATATTATAGTTGAATGTAAAGCGCCTTCCATTAAAATAACACAAGATACTTTTGACCAAATTGCGCGTTATAATCTAAAATTAAGCGCAAATTACTTAATTACAACCAATGGTTTAGAGCATTTTTATTGCAAAATGGATTTTGAAAACGAACGTTATCTTTTTTTGAAAGAAATTCCGATTTTTAAAAAAGAATGATAACAAAACTTTATAACTTTCAACTTCTCAACTTTAAAACTTTAGCTTAAGTTTGCATTTGTGAAAATAGCTCTTGTAATATTAAACTGGAACGGAAAACAATTGTTGGAAAATTTTATGCCATCTATTGTTAATTTTAGTACTGTAAATAATGTTGAAATATATGTTGCAGATAATGCTTCAACGGATGATTCTATAGCTTTTGTACAAAAAACATTTCCAACAGTTAAAATTGTACAAAATAAAAAAAACGGGGGTTTTGCTAAAGGTTACAACGATGCTTTAAAACACATTGATGCTGATATTTACGGCTTGGTAAATTCTGATATAGAAGTCACAAATAATTGGTTAGATTCCATAATTTCTACTTTTAAAACCGAAACAAATACTGCCATTATTCAACCAAAAATTTTGGATTATAAAAATAAAGAATTGTTTGAATATGCTGGTGCTGCTGGTGGTTTTGTTGACAAATACGGCTATCCATTTTGTAGGGGACGTATTTTTTCGGAATTAGAAAAAGATAACAGTCAATTTAACGATACTTCTGAAATATTTTGGGCTTCTGGAGCTTGCTTTTTCATTAAAGCTAGTGTTTTTAACCAATTAAATGGTTTTGATGAAGATTATTTTGCACATCAGGAAGAGATTGATTTATGTTGGAGAGCCAAAAATTTGAATTATAGCATAAAATATGTTGGAACTTCAACAATATTTCATGTTGGAGGCGCAACTTTAAAAGAAGAAAGTCCGAGAAAAACGTTTTTAAATTTTAGAAATAGTTTGTTTACATTGGTTAAAAACCTTCCAAAAAATCAAGTTTTTAAAATTGTATTTATGCGATTACTACTTGATGGAATTGCTGGTGTAAAATTTTTATTAGAATTCCGTCCAATGCATACGCTGGCAATTTTAAAAGCACATTTTAGCTTTTATGCTCAACTTTCTAAAATGTATAAAAAAAGAGGTAATTATAAAAAAAGAACTGATTATTTTACCATTAAAAGTATTGTTTGGGAACATTTTATTTTAGGTAGAAAAAAATATAGTGAGATCGGTTCAGATAACAATAACTGCAAGTAGCAATAATTATAGCTAATTGGCCTAGTAGATTTAATAGCTTTAAATACTATAAAAGACTTCGACTCCACTCAGCCACCGATTCTCATTTAAACAGCAACTTACTTAAAACCAAACTATTATCTATATAAAATCTTCAATACTTCCTTTACCTTCTCTAATAATTTCAATTCCATCATTAGATAAATCTATAACAGTTGACGCGTGATTATCACCATAACCACCATCAATTACTATATCAACTAGATCTCCCCATTTTTCAAAAATTAATTCTGGATCTGTGGTATATTCCAATAAATCGTCTTCATCGTAAATAGAAGTTGAAACTATAGGGTTTCCTAATTTTTTAACCAATTCTCTAATAATATTATTATCGGGAATACGAATACCAACAGTTTTTCTGTTTTTAAAAGCTTTAGGTAGGTTTGCCTTGCTTGGCAGTACAAATGTATAAGGACCGGGCAAGTATTTTTTTAAAATTTTATAGGTTTGTGTATCAATTTGTTTAACATAATCGGAGAGATTACTTAAATCGTAACATATAAATGAAAAATTAGCCTTGGCTAGTTTAAGACCTTTAATTTTAGCTACTTTTTCCATAGCTTTCATATTGGTAATATCGCAACCTAAGCCATAAACCGTATCTGTTGGATAAATAATTAACCCACCTTTTTTTAAAACCTCAACAACTTTATCAATTTCGCGTTCGTTTGGGTTTTCTTCATAAATTTTTATCAATTCCGCCATGTAAACTAGTAATTATATGTACCTGTGTACAAATATAGTGTAAAGAGAATGTATAAAATAAATCACTTCAACCCTGACTAAAGGTAAGCAGGTCTTCTCATTGCCCACACTTCGACTCCGCTCAGTGACCAACAAAAAATATAGACCGTGTTTACTTTAAGTTATGATTTATCTATTAATCTAAAACCTTCTCCGTGAATATTTAATATTTCTACATTTTCATCTCCTTTTAAATATTTACGTAATTTAGCAATATAAACATCCATACTTCTGGATGTAAAATAATTGTCGTCTCTCCAAATTTTAGTCAATGCTAATTCTCTGGGCATTAAATCATTTTTGTGCACAGCCAACATTTTTAATAATTTACTTTCTTTTGGAGATAATTTTTGAGTTTCTCCACCATCAAAAGATAAATGACGTAATTTTGAATTAAACTCAAATCTACCAATTTTAAATTCAAAAGTTTCTTCTTCAATATTTTGCTCTGTTTCTTTTCGTTGCATTATTGCTTTAATTTTGTACAATAAAACTTCAGAATCGAATGGCTTATTTAAATAATCATCTGCTCCTGCCTGATATCCTTTTAAAACATCTTCTTTCATAGTTTTAGCTGTTAAAAATATGATTGGAACTTCAGAATTTGTTGCTCTAATATCTTTTGCAAGTGAAAACCCATCTTTTCTTGGCATCATTACATCTAAAATGCACAAATCATAATCGTCGTTTTTAAACATAATTAAACCTTCTAAACCATCTTTAGCTAGGGTTACATTATAATCGTTTAACGATAGATAATCTTTTAAAACTGTTCCAAAATTAGGATCGTCTTCTACTAATAAAATTTTGTTATTTTCCATGTTTTTTTAATTTATATCAAAGGCAATTTAACTGTAAAAGTACTTCCAACTCCTTTTTCACTTTCTACAAAAATTTCACCTTGATGAATTTCGACTATTTTTTTCACATATGAAAGCCCTAAACCGTGTCCTTTAACATTGTGAATATTTCCTGTTTCTTCTCTATAAAACTTTTTAAAGATTTGTTTTTGAACATTTTTGTTCATTCCAATACCTTGATCTTTAATTTTAATAATTATATTTTTCGCAGTATTTTCTGTTGAAATATCTATTTTTGGAGCATTCTCAGAATATTTTATGGCATTATCAAACATATTAACAAACATACTGGTTAAATGAAATTGATTTCCTAAAACCTCTGTCAAATGCGCTTTCAAATCTGATTTTACGTATCCTCCTTTATCTCTAATTAGTAATTCTACATGCGTAATTGCTTCATCTATTATGTCGTGAATATCAACTGCTTCCTTACTAACATCTAATTGATTCTTTTCTAATTTAGATATTCTCAGCACATTTTCTACTTGCGCATGCATTCTTTTATTTTCATCACGAATCATTTTAACATAACGCTTCACTTTTTCTTCATCAGAAATTATTTTCGGGTTTTTAATTGCATCTAGGGCTAAATTTATGGTTGCGATAGGTGTTTTAAACTCGTGGGTCATATTATTAATAAAATCTGTTTTAATTTCGGAAATTTGTTTTTGCTTAATCAATTGATACAAAGCAGAAACAAACGCTAAAATTATAATAAGAATAAAAAATGCAGACAATAACAAAATTTTAGAGATCGATGATAAAATAAAATCTTTCTTCTCTGGAAATGTAACAAACAATTGAAAATCACTGTTTCCCTCACTATCGGCAAACATTGGCACCATATAACTTTTACCAACTTCTTTTCTAAAATAACCCGATTTTACTTGTGTTGCTAATCCGTTACTATAAATACCGTATTTAAAATCTGTATCTATTCCTTTACTTTTAAGTTCTCGATCTAAACGGTATGTAATTTCTCTATTACTTACTCTTTTGTGCACAGGTAACTTGCTTCTAGAAACATCAAACACACGTTCTAATTGCGATTTTTCAGCACCATCAAACCTACCAATTTTAACATAACGTTCTTCTGGCGGATTTACACCATTACTTTGATTGTCAAAATTTTGGTCTTTAACAATTACTATTTCCTCTCTGCTAAAAATTTCTTTAAAATCTATAGAATCATTTTCAAAAAATTCTGACGGAACTTTATAATTTTCTTCTATAATACTTTGAGAAAATGTAAAACGTTCGTTATTTACGGTATCTAATTTTTCGTAGATATAATTTCTAACATCAGAATATTTTAATTTTCTACCTTCGTCTTTAAATCTTTCTGTAATATCAATATAAAACTCGTTAAACTCGTGATCTTTAATGTCTTCAGAAACTTTTGCTAAGGCAAACTTTACATTTGAAGTAAATTGTTCTTCGGTAATTTGAATAGTATTTTTAATCCAAAATACTTGAACTGATATTATACCTATCAATGCAATACTCATTAAAACTATGATAAGTAGAAATACCCTTTTTCTCATTATTCAAAATTAAACATTTAACACAAATAACGTTCTTATTTAACTTTAGTTAACAACAATACTAATTTTTTAACACTTTATTAAGAAAATACTCATTTTCATCAAAGCTTCATTAAAATTTTATAAATGGTTGAAACTTGTGCTTTGGTGTTAAAAATATCGGAATTATTAATTACAAAATCAGCCTTTTTTACTTTTTCTTCATCGTTAAGCTGGTGTTGCATTCGTTCTAAAATTTGTTCTTTTGTTACGCCATCTCTTTTTATAATTCTTTCAATTCTTTCGTCAATATCTGTTGCAACCGTAATTATAAAATCACATAATGTATCACTGCCACTTTCAAATAAAATAGCGGCTTCATAAATAATTAGTTTTGAAGTTGATTTGTTAACAAAATTTCTAAAATCTTCTCGAACTGCCGGATGCACAAATGCATTTAAAGCGGCGAGCTTATCTTTGTCATTAAAAACAATTTCTGCAATAAATGCAGTATTCAACTTATTATCGACATAAGCCTTTTCTCCAAACAATTGTTTTATTTGGTAAATTAACTTTTTGTTGGAACTCATTAATTTTTTAGCTTCAATATCTGCTACATAAGTTGCACAACCAAGCTCTTTAAACATTTTTAAAACAGTTGTTTTTCCACTCCCAATACCACCTGTTAAACCTATTATTTTCATGCTTATATTGTTTTATTTATCTGTAAAAACATTATTTACTATTTGACAAATTAAGGAATGTTTCCTTTTAGAACCTTTTATTTTTGTAGTAAAAACTCTATGTGAGCTGGATTTATTTTTAGTGACGAAATATATTCACTTTTTTGTTTTATTATTGGAGTTAAAAATTGAGTTGTGGTATCGTTTTCATATTGTTTATAATCAAATACTACTAAAAAACTGTTTTCATTTATTTTATTAAAATTTGAAAGACCGGCTTGAAAAATAACTTCAATTTGTTTTGGAAAAGGGTTTACAGTAATTCCTTCTGGCTGGTTAATTACAGAAACGGGTATTTTAAAACTACCTTCTGTAAATTTATCGATTATTCCTGTTAACTTTACTGTATTAGTTGAAAGCACTACATTTTTCGTATTTTTTGGAATCACCAAATTTAGTTCCTCATTTATATTTTCATAAATATCATTTAATTTTAGTTGGGTTGTAGCAATATATTCAATTGAATCTATGTACCTATTTGGTCCAGAAATTACAATAGAATCTGGATTCACTTTTAATTTTTCAGTAAAATTATAACCTAGTTTAAACTGAATATCCGTTTTTGGAATTACAGGAACTTTTTTAGTAGTGTTTGTTCCTATTTCAATAAAAATAGTGTCTTGTAGAATGCGTATAATTTCTATATCTCCAGTTAACTGTGCATTTAAATTTGAAAGTTGTGTATTTGGTAAAATATAATAAGAAGCCCCTTTTTTTAACAAGTTATTTAAACTTAGACTAATTTTTTGAGCTTTAATTTTACGTTTTAATAAACTAAATCCGGGTGCCCTTATAGCAACTTCAACATTTGATATTGGCTGCACTTGTACTAACTTATCGCTCGATAAGTTTTTATAAACTATTTTAAATTCAGCTGTGCTTGTGTATGTTTTAGACAATTCAATTAACAACCATATAATTGAAGTAAGTATTAAAAAAAATACAAATACTTTTGTTTTACGATTATTTTGTAGTGTTAAATTCGATTTTTTCAAGCCTGTTTTCATTATCTGGAATAAATATTAAATATACAAAAAAAGTGAGCCAATGGGCTCACTTTTATAGTTATGTGTTATTTATTATTTTTTTGTAGTTGGCGCTAAATACTTTTTGCTTAGTTCCATTGAAATAGCTGAACGTTCAAATTTAATTTTTCCGGCACCTGTTTCAACAATAACCGTATTATCACTATCTACAATATCCATAATTTTTCCATGAATACCACTTGTTGTTACAATTTTAGCTCCTTTTGCAATTTCTGCCTGAAACTTTTTTTCATTTTTAGCTTTTTTCATTTGTGGTCTAATCATAAATAAATAGATCACAACAAACATTAGTAAAAATGGTAACATACCAGTTATTGAACTTGCGTCTGTTTGTAATAATAGAGTTGAATACATATTTTATGTTTTTTTAATTTTTAACTTTTTTTAACTACTGTTCCTTTTATTCTTATTAATTCTGTAACCTTTTCTGAATTGGTTTGTAACGTAATAGATTTGCTTTGTTTACCAAGTCTACCTCTAGAATTAAATGTAAATTTTAAATCTGCCGATGCACCAGGTGCAATTGGATCTTTTGGCCATTCTGGCACTGTACAACCACAAGTAGCTTTAGCACTTGTAATTATTAAATTAACTTTTCCTTTATTGGTGATTTTAAAAGTACCTTCTGCTATTTCACCTTCAATTAATTCGCCAAAATCGTATTCCGTTTTGTCAAATTCTACAATTGCAGACCCTAAATTTATAGCAGCATCTCTTTCTTTAGCACTTTCTAGATTTGAAGTATTAATTTTTGAAGTTGCATTTTCTTTACAAGAAAAAAATGCTAAACTCAACATCAAAACAACTAATATTTTAAAATTTTTCATATGTATATATTATTTTTTTAATGGTTACATGCTGTCTGCCTATCGGAAAGGTAGGTTCGCTATCATTAATTTTATTAATTGATAAACTTTTTAACATGCTCGTTTTATAAATAAATTTTTTGTAAAAATATAAAATTATAATAAGCCTCTCCCTATTTTATTCAATCTTTTTGTTACTGTAAAATCTTTTAAAATTTTATCTAAAACACCATTTATAAAGTAACTGCTTTTATTTGTAGAGTAATCTTTAGAAATTTCGATATACTCGTTAATAGTTACTCTAGATGGAATAGAAGGGAACTTTAAAAACTCACAAATTGCCATTTTAATTAAAATCATATCAATTTCGGCAATTCTATCAGCATCCCAGTTTGGCGTTTTATCTTGTACTTCTTTTTCAAATTCAGTATGATTTAAAACTACCTTTCTAAATAATTCGACAACAAATTTTTTATCATCATCATCTTTATATAAATGTCCTAAAAGAAAAGGTTTGTTTGGTTTTAACTGATTAATAGTCTTTAAAACCCATGTATTAACAAACGGAATATCATCCACCCAACCAATACTTTTATCTTCAAAATAATCAGCTAATTTTTCATTAGGAGCAATAATTTCTTTAAATAAAGCAGCTACAAACTCTTTATCTTCTTGAAAAGATGTTGTTTCAGAATTTATATATTTTTTATAAATAGTACTTTCTTTAGTAACTTTCCAAATATCATTAACATATTCAGTATCTAAAGTCCAATAATTTAATTTTTTATCTTCTAAATAATTATTTAAAGAAACACTTTCTTCTAATAATTTAAAAATAGCATTGTTAATAAATTTAGTTTTTGGATTTAATTCTTCTGAAGTTGCTAAAAACTTTTTTTGAGAAATTTTCATATTATTTTTCTCTAAGTTTTTAACTTCAACAAATAGTCGCAATATTAGCACATATAAATCGAACATTTTATCTATACTGTTGTAAAGGTATTTTTCTTCCTTGTCAAGTACATCATTTTTAGATTGAAGCATCGCATATACCGATTGCATAACTTTTACTCTAATATGTCTTCTATTTATCATTTAAAGAACTTTAAACATTTATTGTTTTATAAAGCGCAAAAATACTATTATTTTTTAGAAAAATTATTTTGTTTTTGTTTTTTTATTCAAAGTTAAATCTATCATAAAAAATCTGCTTTAAATTTATATTCATGTATATTCGTGCATTCAAATTGAATTGTTGTTTTTCCTTCTATGAAAGCCTTAAAATATCTAAATAAATACTTTTTAAAATATAAATACCGTTTGCTAATTGGGTTATTTATTACCTTTTGTTCTAAATACTTGGCACTTCAAATTCCACAATTAATTAGTAAGTCTTTAGATGCTTCTCAAGATTACAAAAATGGTTTAATTACAGATTTAACAGTTGTAAAAGCCGATTTACTAAATAATATTTTACTAATTATTGGTGCTGCATTACTTTCAGGGTTTTTCACTTTTATAATGCGTCAGACTATAATTGTAACATCTAGACTGATAGAATTTGACCTAAAAAATGAAATTTACCAACAATACCAACGCCTATCTCTAAATTTTTATAAGAAAAATAAAACGGGAGATTTAATGAACCGAATTAGCGAAGACGTAAGTAAAGTTAGAATGTATTTTGGACCTGCAATTATGTACTCTATGAATATGTTAGTACTTTTTGTTGTTGCTATTGTTAAAATGTACAATATTGATGTTACTTTAACGAATTACACTTTATTACCTTTACCTGTATTATCGGTTTCTATTTATGTTTTAAGTAGAATTATTAATAAAAGAAGTACTGTTGTACAACAATATTTATCGAAGCTAACCGCGAATGCTCAAGAAACATTTTCGGGAATTAGCATTTTAAAATCGTACGGAATTGAACAAAATGCAATTACAGAATTTGGAGGCCTTTCTTTAACTGCAAAAGAAAAGAACATCAACCTTTTTAAGGCACAAGCATTATTTTTTCCTTTAATGATTCTTTTAATTGGATTAAGTAACATTTTGGTTATTTACATTGGTGGTTTAAGATATATTGCCGGAGAAATTACAATTGGTGTTATTGCTGAGTTTATTATGTATGTGAATATGTTAACCTGGCCAGTTGCAGTTGTTGGTTGGGTAACTTCTATTGTGCAACAAGCGGAAGCTTCGCAAGAACGTATTAACGAATTTTTAAAGCACGAGCCTGAAATTAAAAATTTAGTAACAATAGCTTCCAAAATAAATGGTGCTATAGAATTTAAAGATGTTACATTTACGTATGATGATACGAATATTACCGCATTAAAAAATTTAAGTTTCTCATTAAAACAAGGAGAAACATTAGCTATCTTAGGGAATACCGGCTCTGGAAAATCTACCATTTTAAATTTAATTGCCAGATTGTACGATGCAGACTTTGGTGAAGTTTTAATTGATGGAAAAAATATAAAAGATATAAATCTAAATGATCTAAGGCAAAATATTGGCTTTGTACCTCAGGAGGCGTTCTTGTTTTCAGATACAATTAAGAACAATATAAAATTTGGAGACAATAATGCTTCAGATGAAAAAATTGAACAAGCTGCCAAAAATGCTTATATCCATCATAATATTATAGATTTTAATGAAGGTTATAATACGTATGTTGGAGAAAGAGGAGTTACATTATCAGGCGGACAAAAACAACGTATTTCTATCGCAAGAGCATTAATTAAAGATCCTAAAATATTAATTTTAGATGACTGTTTATCTGCCGTAGATACAGAAACCGAAGAAACAATACTCAATAATTTATATAAAGTTAGCCATAATAAAACTACTTTAATTGTAAGTCATAGAATTTCATCAGTCAAAAACGCAGATAAGGTTATTGTTATTGAAAATGGCACAATCGTACAACAAGGTACACATAATCAACTTGTTAATAAAGCTGGGTATTATAAAGAGTTATACGAACAACAACTTTTAGAAAAAGAATTATAAAAATTACGTTTTAAGTAAATTTATTTTATAGATTTGTGTAGAAATCTAAAAAAAAGATTAATAAAATAGAAAGTTAATTATGAGTGACAAAGAACATTTAGAACAAGAAGAGATATTCTCTCAGGTTCTTAGAGCAGGAAGAAGAACTTACTTTTTTGACGTAAGAGCAACAAAAGCAGAAGATTATTACTTAACAGTTACTGAGAGTAAAAAATTCACACATGACGATGGATCTTTCCATTACAAAAAACACAAAATTTATTTATACAAAGAAGATTTTGCAGAATTTAATGAAATGTTAAAAGCTGCTACTGATTACATTTTAAATGAAAAAGGTGAAGAAGTTATTTCTGAACGTCACCAAAAAGACTTTAAAAAACCATCAGAATTAAATGAAGACACTTCAAGTACAGAAAGTTTTACTGATGTAAATTTTGAAGATATTTAAAAAATAAACATATTTTTAGAACACCTCAATTGAGGTGTTTTTTTTGCTCTAAACTTATTTTTATGAAACCAATTAAACTAATTATCTTCTTAATTTATTGTGTATCCATAATAAATTGTACTCCTAAAAAACAACAAACACTTACAGTATTACAGTTTAATATCTGGCAAGAAGGAACCGTAATAGAAAATGGTTATAATGCAGTTATAAATGAAATTATTAACTCAAATGCAGATTTAATTGCATTAAGTGAAGTAAGAAATTACAACAATACCAATTTAAACGAGCGACTAGTTGCTTCATTAAAAGAAAAAGGATTTACTTTTTATTCAGAAAAAAGTGAAGATTCTGGAATACTATCTAAATATCCAATTATGGAGCAAACAGTAGTTTTTCCTCTAAAAAATGATCACGGATCCATCTCAAAAGCAATTATTAATGTAAACGGATCCAAAATTGCTTTTTACAGCGGACATTTAGATTATTTAAATTGTGCCTTATACTTACCTCGTGGCTACGATGGCTCAACTTGGGAAAAATTGAATACTCCTGTTACTGATATTCAAGAAATTGAAAAAATTAATTTACAATCTCAAAGAGATGATGCTATCAAAAGTTTTATAAAAGATGCAAAAAATGAAATTAAAAAAGGTAGCATTGTAATTTATGGAGGTGATAATAACGAACCTTCTCATTTAGATTGGACGGCAGTAACTAAAAATCTATATGATCACAATGGTGTTGTTATGCCTTGGAATGTCTCATTAAATTTAGAAAAAAATGGATTTATAGATACATATAGAACCGTATTTCCAAATCCTGTAACGCATCCAGGTTTTACATATCCTGCAAATAATACAGCAATTAATATTGAAAAATTAGCTTGGAGTCCAACTGCTGATGATAGAGACAGAATTGACTTTATTTTTTATTATCCAGATGCTAGAATTAAACTAAATAATTCGAAAGTTTTTGGACCAAAAAGTGATATATCAAAAAATAAACGTGTTTTAGAAAACACCCAAGATTTTTTTTTAGAACCTTTAGCTATTTGGCCAACAGACCACAAAGGTGTAATATCAGAGTTTACTTTGATTTTAGAGTAATTATAAGCATTTGTAGGAGTTGCACAAACAGAATAACCTTATAAATAGAACTTAGATATTCACAGAAAAAGCTTGTTTTTAAACACCGATAATTACAAGAAAGGCTGGCAATTTCTTAAATGCACTTATAATGCTGTGTTTAGTTTTAAATGAATAAATTACAATAATTTTTTTTTAAATATCGCAATGACAGATACTTCTGTAATTCTAAGAATGTCTTCCTTCTAATATTTTTACAATATCTTTTAAGGTATATCCTTTAGCCTGCAATAAAATTAAATAATGAAATAATAAATCAGCACCTTCATTTAAAAACAATTCATCATTATTATCTTTAGCTTCAATTACTATTTCTACAGCTTCTTCACCTACTTTTTGAGCAATTTTATTGATACCTTTTTTAAATAATGAAGCAACATAACTCTTTTCAGCATCTGCGTTTAATCTTCTTCCAGTAATTACACTTTCTAGTTCCGAAAGAAATCCGAAAGATTGCTCGTTGGTTTCATCCCAACAAGTATCTGAACCTTTATGACAAGTTGCTCCAACTGGTTTTACCTTAATTAAAAGTGAATCGTTATCACAATCATTTTTTATAGAAACTAGGTTTAAAAAATTACCACTCTCTTCCCCTTTTGTCCACAACCTATTTTTAGTCCTACTAAAAAAAGTTACTTTTCCTGTTGCAACAGTTTTTTCGTAAGCTTCTTTATTCATATAACCTAACATTAAAACTTGTCTTGTTACAAAATCTTGGATTATTGCTGGTACCAAACCATCACTATTTTTTTTGAAATCTATTTTCATTATTGATTTATTTTTAATCTTTTAATTCTTTCCTTCATTGCGAAGCAAATCCATCATTTGCTTTGGCAATCTGTTAATTATTAGTTATTAATGAACAGATTACTTCGTCGAAAACGCTCCTAGCAAAGACTCCATTAATTTATGCCCTAAGTACAATAATATCACCATTTTCAGCTTCTTTTAAAATAGTAGATGATTTCTCATTAATAACTTCGCGCTGCAAATTTACACTATAGTCCACGCTGTGCAAAATTGATTGCTCAATTTCTTTAAAACTTTTTGGTGTTGCATTTCCACTAACATTTGCAGAAGTTGAAACTATCGGTTTTCCAAACTGCCCAATTAACTCTTGACAAAATTTATTTTGAACAATTCTAATAGCAACCGTATTGTCCGCAGCAACAACATTTTTAGCCAAACCTTTTGGGTTACTATAAATTATGGTAGTTGGATTTGAAGATTTAGCCAATAATTCAATAATCTTATCTGAAACAACAGGCACATATTGTTGTAACATTTTAATACTATCTACTAAAATTATTAAGCTCTTACTTTCTGAGCGTTGCTTAATTTTATATATTTTATCGACAGCACTTTCTGAAGTTGCATCACAGCCAATTCCCCAAACAGTATCTGTAGGATATAGCAAAACTTTATGCTGTTGAAGCGTTTCTAAGCTATTTTTAATTTCTTGTAACATTTTTTAGAACCTTAAAAAACTGTAATAATTTTATGGTCTTCTGGTATTTTTGGTAAAGTTAAATAATCACCAATAATTGAATTATACTCATCAGGTAAAAAATTTACTTTTCCATCTTCAGGATAAAAGGTCATTTCTCCAAAAATAGTTTTATTATTTACTGAATAAAAATCTACTCTCACAAAAGGAAGATT